>JALYQH010000345.1 GCA_030855945.1 Pseudomonadota bacterium
ATCGCGCCGGTGACGATCAAGGGCCGCAAGGGCGACACCATCGTCGACACCGACGAGGCCCCCGGCCGCGGCATGCCCGACAAGATCCCGACGCTGAAGCCGGCCTTCGCCAAGGAAGGCACGATCACCGCCGCGACCAGCTCCTCGATCAGCGACGGCGCCGCCGCCGTCGTCCTGACCCGTCAGTCGACCGCCGACGAAAAGGGCCTCACCGCGGTCGCCCGCATCGTCGCCACTGCCGCCCATGCGCAAATGCCCTCGGAATTCACCATCGCCCCGATCGGCGCGATCGAGAAATTGCTGAAGAAGGCCGGCTGGAGCGTCGGCGAGGTCGACCTGTTCGAAGTCAACGAGGCCTTCGCCTGCGTCGCCATGTTCGCGATGAAGGATCTCGGCATCCCCCACGACAAGATCAATATCCACGGCGGCGCCACCGCATTGGGCCACCCGATCGGCGCCAGCGGTACGAGAATTCTCGTCACTCTGGTCAACGCCCTTAAGACCAAAGGCCTCAAGCGCGGCGTCGCCAGCCTGTGCATCGGCGGCGGGGAGGCTACGGCGGTGGCGGTGGAGCTGGTGTAGTTGCGCCTGGATGATGGAAAGCCTTGGTTTCGGCGATGGTTGGTGATTGGCTTTTGGCCCATTACCCCGGAAGGTAAGCTGCTAATCGGAGTGATGTGCGGCGTTTGCCTATTGGCTGGCTTTCTCATGCTAGTTTAGAGTGACGATCATCCCGTTTGGGCCGCAATCGTAGAAGGAACCGCGTTCATCATCGTGGTGGCCAGCTACGTTGTCATTTACTGGAAACGGGAAGACTCGTTCTGATGCAGTCGGTCTTACTCACTATTGCATCTCTCGTGATTGTCACGACAATGTGCGTCCACTCGATCCTCGGGCAGCGGCGTCTTATCCGGCCATTGCTCGACGAAGGCTCGGGCGTGATGCAGCGGTCCCTCGCCCGCTTCATCGTGCCCTTTGCCTGGCACCTCACTAGCTTCATCGGTCTTATCGTCGCCGCGATCCTGTTCGCTTGGGCGTGGATGCCCGAGCATGCGCGCACCATCGGCATCGCCATGACTGGCGTGGTTTTCACGACCGCGGGAATTTGGGATGCAATTGGCAGTCGCGCAAGGCATGTCGGATGGGGGCCGCTGACGCTGATCGGGATCAGCGCGCTCGTGGCGCTGGCGCTCTGATCAGTCGAGCTTCTCGCCTTCGCTGAGCCCCCACAAGTCCCCCTGCGCAACGAAGCCGCGGCGCTTGCCGATTTCGATGCGGCACCAGTTGCCGTCGCACTGGTCGATCCGGCCGACGACGCCGGCTTCGGCACGGTAGCGCACCGGAGCGCCCGCCTTGGGCTCCGTGCGGATATCGCGCGGCTGGCCCGGCTTGACCATCGCGGTGCGGCGGTCGCTGAGCAGCGTCACCAGCATCCAGCCTTGCTCGCCGTCGGGATCCTCGAACTTGCGCCAATTGGGATAGGTCTGGATGACGCGGATCGGCAGGTCGCGCCGCTGGTAGAGCCATATGCCGGGATAATTGCGCCCCGGCCCGGTGCGCATCATCGCTTCGCCTGAGGAGATAGAGGCCCAGTAAGGTGGGACGCGATCCTGGGCGCTCGCCCCGGTTGCGAGGCAAATCAGCGCGGCCGCGAGCAGCTTGCGCATCACGCCCCCGTCAAAATCCGGTCGACGAGCTGCTTGACCGTCGGCACGAACCCGTTCGAGTAAAAGGGGTCGCTCTTGAAGCGGAAGGCCGAATGGCCGGCGAACATCAGATTTTCGTCGACCGGCCCGCCATGGGCAATGTCCTGGAGCGTCTTCTGGATGCAGAAACTGCGCGAATCCGCCAACCGCCCGGTCGAATTCTTCTCATTCTCGGCCCAGCTCGAAAAAGCGCATTGCGACAGACAGCCCATGCAGTCCGCCTGATCCTTGCGGATGCCCTTCTGCTCCTCGGGCGTGACGAAGATCAGCGTGTCGTCCGGGGTCTTGATCGCTTCGGTATAGCCGGCGCCAAACCATTCGCGGGCATGCTGCAGATCGCCTTTGGTCACCCAATAATTCTTGCGCGTGCCAATGCCGACATCGAGCTCGAACGCATGGTCGCCGACCTGCTCGCGGGTGAGCGCGATTTGGCGCTCGCTGCGGCCCTGGAGGCTGCGCAGGAAAGGGTTGAGCACGGCCGACGAATAGAAGCCGGTCGGCGAGAATTTGTGGAGCAGGATGTCGCCTTCCTCGAGCGTCATCAGCCGCTCCTTCCAGCCGGGCGGGATCGGGCTTTCCTGGGTCAGCAGCGGCCGCGTTCCGAACTGGAACATGATGCTGCCAAGCTCGGGATTGTCGATCCAATTGTCCCATTCGTCGAGCCGCCACACGCCGCCGGCCATGACGATCGGCACCTCGTCGGAAATGCCGCCCTCGCGCATCACCGCGCGCAGCTCGGCAACGCGCGGATAGGGGTCCTGCGGCGCGCGCGGGTCCTCGGCATTGCTCAGGCCGTTGTGTCCGCCCGCCAGCCACGGATCCTCATAGACCACCGCGCCAAGCCATTCCGACGCCTTCGAATAAGCGCGCTTCCACAGCGCGCGAAAGGCGCGGCCCGAACTGATGATCGGCAGATAATAGACGCCGTAGGAGGCGGCGATCTCGGACAATTTATAGGGCATTCCCGCGCCGCAGGTGACCCCGGTGATCTTACCGCGCGTGCGTTCGAGCACGCCGTGGAGGATCGGCTGCGCGCCGCCCATTTCCCACAGCACGTTGATGTTGATCGCGCCCCGGCCGTTCGCCATCTCATAAGCGCGCTCGACCTGCGCCACCGCGCCTTCGATGCCGTAGTGGATCAGTTCCTCGTGCCGCTCGCGGCGAGTCAGCGACTGATAGACCTGCGGGATGATCCGCCCCTCGGGGTCGTAGCTGTCGGCGTTGACCGCGGAGACCGTGCCGATGCCGCCGGCCGCAGCCCAGGCGCCCGAGCTCATATGGTTGGTCGCGCTGACGCCCTTGCCGCCCTCGACCAGCGGCCACACTTCGCGGCCGCCGTACATGATGGGCTTCAAGCCTTTGAACAATGTTCTCTCCGTTCCGCCTTTTGCAGGGCCCTATAAGCCGCGAGGGCCTCCTTGGCGCGCAAAAAATGTCTCAAGCCTGAAGGCCATAATCGAGGCCGATGTCGACCGCCGGCGCCGATTGGGTGATCCGCCCGACCGAAATATAATCGACGCCGGTCTCGGCAATCGAGCGGATCGTATCGAGCCTCACCCCGCCCGACGCCTCGAGCGGCACTCGGCCCGCGACCAATGCCACCGCCCGGCGCAGCACATCGGGCGGCATATTGTCTAGCAACAGCCGGTCGGCGCCCGCGGCAAGCGCCGGCTCGATCTGATCGATCCGGTCGACCTCGACCTGAACCGGCAGGCCTGAGTCCGCCGCCCTGGCCGCGCGCACCGCTTCGGCGACGCCGCCGCAAACCCCGACATGATTGTCCTTGATCAGCAGCCCATCGTCCATCCGCATCCGGTGGTTCTGAGCCCCGCCCATCCGCGCCGCATATTTGGCCAGCACCCGCAGCCCGGGGATGGTCTTGCGAGTGTCGAGCAGGACCGCGCCGGTGCCCTCGATCG
>JALYQH010000003.1 GCA_030855945.1 Pseudomonadota bacterium
CAGTGGTGGAGCATTCGGTCATCGACAACCTTGCTAGGCGCTAGCCTGACTTTGGCGCAATGGCCGCAATGGGTCGGAGGCGGCCGCAAGCACGTCGTTCAAACAGGTTGCTCAGCCTCGGATCGCCGCGTTAATTGCCTTGGCAAACGCCTTGCCGTGATCCGGTGAGTGCTGGAGCCACAACGCGGGTTCGATTAGCTCTAGCTCCATGATCTGAAGCGCGCCCGCCTCATCCTCAATCATATCAACCCGCGCGTAGGTTGCGGCCGCCGGCGCTGCGGCGAGCGCGGCGGTCGCGAGCTCGATCGCGCCGGGCGGGGGCGGGCAGGGGGTTTCGCTGCCGCCGAGGTGGGGCTGGACGCGGAAGTCGCCTGCTTTGGGGCGCTTGACGATGGAGTGGCTGAACGTGCCGCCGAACAGGATCAGCGAATATTCGCCGGTCGCGGCGATCGAAGGCATGTAGGGCTGGAGTAGCATGCGCTGTCCGCGCGCGGCGTCGGGGAGCGGGTCGCTCGGCCCGAGCTTGTAGGTGCCATCGGCGGCGGCGGAGACGAGCGGCTTGATCACCAGATCGTCACCGAATGCGGCGCGCGCATCGGCCAACGCTTCCTCGTCTAGCGCGGCGACGGTGCGCGAGGAGACCGTCGGGACGCCCTTCGCCGCCAATTCTTCGAGATAGCTTTTGTCGCTGTTCCAGCGGAGCAGTGCCGGCGGATTGATCGTCGGCGGCGTGCCTGCCCCCTCCATCCGGTCGAGCAGTGCGAGCCATTCGGCGAAGCGGAAGTGATAGCCCCACACCACCAGCGGCAGCGCCGCGTCATATCCGCCAAGTTCGCGCGCCTCGGTCCACGACAGCGCCTCGACCTCAAACCCGGCGCGCCCCAGCGCCTCGGCCTCGACGTCATAAGCCCAGCGCCATTCCTCCCGATAATCGGGCGCCGGCGTGAGCACCGCGAGCCGCATTACCGCGCCAGCAAGATTCTTGCCTGGCCGGCGATCTGCGCAAGCATCGGCGCGGTCACCGCCCCCGATAGCTTGGCGCGCTCGATCAACTGGCGGAACTGGGCGATGCGCTTGGGATTTTCGGACACCCACCGCTCGACGCTCTTGTCCGGATCCTCGGCGCGGGTGCGGTTGAGGAAGTCGATTCGGAGCTGCTCGAAATCGCGCGACAGGCCGGCCGCGAGCAGCCGTTCCCAATGGTCCTTGGGGACGAAGCGTGCGACCTGCTGCTGGGCCCAGTCGATGCCGAGCACTTCGCCAAGCCGGGTGTAGGCGCGGGTCACCGACAGCGTGTCGAGATTCTTGCGCGCCGCCATCGCGGCGATCCCGAACACCCCGTCGAGCTCGTACAGGCCGACCAATGCGTCGATGATCTCGGGGCCGGCGCCGAGCGCCTGCAACCGTTCGCGCCGCGCCGCCGCCTCGCCGCGCACTTCGGCGCGGATCAGCGCCTCGGCCTTGGCCGCGATCTTGTCGAGCCCGGGCTCGAGCATTGCCGCCACCGCGCCGACGCTGATGTCGCCCGCAGCGGCGCGGATTACGTCGCCGAGATGATTGCGGACACTTCGCGCCGCGGCGGCGAACAGCTCGATCCGAGTCTGCTCGTTGATCTCGGCATCCTCGATCGCCGACCAGATCGACGGCAGGTCGAGCAGGCGCTCGACGACAAGGAAGGCGGTAATGACCTGGGGCAGGCCGACGCCTTCCTCCTCGGTCATGTCGAGCGCCACGCTTGGCCCGAGCCGATTGACGAGGCGGTTGGCCACCTTGGTGGCGACGATCTGGTGGCGCAGGCGGTGGGCGCGGATGGCGTCGTCATGTTTCTTGCGCATCGCCGGGGGGAACGCGGCCATCAGCTCGGCGTCCATCGACGGATCGTCGGCGAGCTTCAATTCCTCGGCCGCCGCCTGAAGCGTCAGCTTCGACATCGACAGGACGATCGCCAGCTCGGGGCGGGTCAGGCCGCGGCCGTCGGTTCCGCGGCGAAGCAGCATGTCGCTGCTTTCCAGCCCCTCGACCCGCCGGTCGAGCCGCCCGCTCGCCTCGAGCATTTCGATCGTGCGGACAAAGCCGGCAAGGCCGGGCGCGCCGCGTCCCTCGGCGACCGACAACGCCAGGCTCTGGAGCCGATTATTCTCGAGCACCAGTTCGGCGACATCCTCGGTCATGCTCGCCAGCAGCTTATTGCGCGCCGCTTCGCCGAGCTTGCCGTCGCGGACCAGCCGGTTGAGCGGAATCTTGATATTGACCTCATTGTCCGAACAATCGACGCCGGCGCTATTGTCGATGAAGTCGGTGTTGATGCGCCCGCCCTTCATGGCGAATTCGATCCGACCGGCCTGATTGATGGCGAGGTTCGCGCCTTCGCCGATGACGGTGGCGCGAACATCGCGGGCATCGACCCGGAGCGCGTCATTGGCCGGATCGCCGACCTGGGCGTGGCTTTGGGTCGACGCCTTGATGTAGGTGCCGATGCCGCCGAACCAGATGAGGTCGACCGGCGCCTTGAGGATCGCCGAAATCAGGCCGGCGGGGTCGATGGTGTCGACGTCGATGCCGAGCGCGCCCTGCGCCTGCGGAGTGAGCTCGATCGACTTTTGCGAGCGCGGGACGATCATCGCCCCCTTGCTCAAAGTCTTGCGGTCATAATCGTCCCAGGTCGAGCGCGGCAGGTCATAGAGGCGCTTGCGCTCATTCCAGCTTTTGGCCGGGTTGGGATTGGGGTCGATGAAGATGTGGCGATGGTCGAACGCGGCAATCAGATGCAGCTCTTTGGTGAGCAGCATGCCGTTGCCGAACACGTCGCCGGACATGTCGCCGCAACCGACCGCGCGGATCGACTGTGTCTGCACGTCGACGCCAAGCTCAAGGAAATGGCGCTGGACCGAGATCCACGCGCCCTTGGCGGTGATGCCCATCGCCTTATGGTCGTAGCCGTGCGAGCCGCCCGAGGCGAAGGCGTCACCAAGCCAGAAATTCCGTTCGAGCGCGATCGCATTGGCGATGTCGGAAAAGGTCGCGGTGCCCTTGTCGGCGGCAACCACGAAATAGGGATCGTCGCCGTCGTGAATGACGATGTCGGCCGGGTGGACGATCTCGTCGTCGACGATATTGTCGGTGATCGACAGCAGCGAACGGATGAAAATGCGATAGCTTTCGGTCCCTTCCGCGAACCAGGCGTCGCGGTTGGCCGCCGGGCTCGGCAGTTGCTTGGGGTAGAAGCCGCCCTTGGCGCCCGTCGGCACGATGACGGCATTCTTGACCAGCTGCGCCTTCATCAGCCCGAGCACTTCCGTGCGGAAATCGTCGCGCCGGTCGGACCAGCGAAGGCCGCCGCGCGCGATCGGCCCGCCGCGCAGATGGATGCCTTCGACGCGCGGCGAATAGACCCAGATTTCGCGATAGGGGATCGGCGCGGGAAGTCCCGGCACCTGCTTCGAATCGATCTTGAACGCGAGTGCCTCGCCGCGGGCTGGGGCGAAGGCGTTGGTGCGTAGCGTCGCGCCGACCACCGCGCGCATCAGCCGCAGGATGCGGTCGTCGTCGATCCCGCGAACATTCTTGAGCGCATCGTCAAACGCTTCGGCGGCGGCGGCGATGGCGCCCGTCCGGCCGCGTGCGCTCCTGCTCGGATCATGCGCGGCGGTGAACAGGTCGACCAGCGCGGCCGTCGATGTAGGCGCGAGGCGAAGCGCGTCGACGACGGTGGCGATTCCGAACGCGACGCCGGTCTGCCGCAGGTAACGGAACCATGCCCGCAGCCACACTACCGGGCGCGGGTCGAGCCCGGCGAACAGGACAAGCTGGTTGAACGCGTCATTCTCGGCCTGGCCATCGAGCACGTTGGCGATCGCCCGCTCGATGAGTTCGGCCCGCTCGAGGACGGCGTCGATATCGGTCCCGCTGGGAAGCTCGAGCAGGCAGTCGTGAATGTGCGCCCGCGATCCGCGATGAAGCTCGGTCGGAATTTCCTCGAGCACGCGAAAGCCGAAATTCTCCAGCACCGGGATCGCTTCGGACAAGGGGATGAGACCGCCCCGGCGATAGATTTTGAGGCGCAGCCGCTGCTCGCCCTCGGCGCTTTCGCGAAAGAAGCGCGCGTCGCGTTCGCTGTCATCGTCGAGCCTGTGCAGCCGGAGGATATCCTGTGCCGCTTCGACCGGACTGGTCCGGGCGCGATATTGGTCGGGGAATTCGCCCGCGAAGCTCAGCGTCAGCCGCGTCGCGCGTCCCACGCCGACGAGTCCGATCAGCGCCTCCTCGACGCTCGGATCCCAGCCGCGCACCATCGCGTCGAGCATTCGGTCGAGCGCCTCGGCGTCGGGCGTCGGTGCCTTGGCGTCGATGTAGAGCGTGTAGCGGACCAGCGCGAGATTGCCTTCGCCAAGCTCGACCGACCAGCTGGTCACCTCGCGCCCGACGGTCTGCTCGAGCATGTGGCCGATGTCGGTCCGGCGGCGGGTGGTGAGGTCGTCGCGCGGCAGCCACACGAAGGCGAACAATTGGCCCTTGAGGATGCTGCGGACCAGCAGGATCGCCGGTCGGGGCCGGTCGGCGAGCGACATTGCCATCGTCACCAGCTCGGCCGCGCTGTCCGGGCTCAAGCTGACCAACAGGTCCCTCGGCAGCGAGGCTACCGAATGGCGTAGCGCCTTGCCGCTATGGCCGTTGGGATCGAAGCCGAACGCTTGATCGAGCTCGGCGAGGCGGCGGCGCAGGACCGGCACTTCCTCGGCCGGCCGGATCAGCGCCTGGCTGGTCCACAGGCCGGCATAGACGCCGATCCCGACGATCTTCTCGCCCTCGCGCAGCGGCACGACGACTAGGTCGAGCGGCACGCGGCGGTGGACGGTCGACTTGCGCTCGGCCTTTGCGATCAGCGGAACCGCGCCGCCTTTCTCGAAATAGCGCATCGCGCCGAGGCAACCGCCCTCGTCGGTCGGATCACCCGGGATCGAGAACAGGCCGAGGCCGCCGGACGGGGTCTTGCCCGGCTTTTCGACCTCATAGCCGAGCAAGGTCATCGCGCCGTCGGCGAACCAGTGGAGCAGCGCCGCGCCCTCCGCATCGTCGATCGTCTTGGCGTCGTCGTGCATCTTTTTCTGCAGCTTGCGCCAGTCGCGAACCGACGAGCGGACGTCGGCCAAGACCGCGCGCAATTCCTCGATCAACTGCCGCCGGGCGCGGGCGTCGGCGCGGTCGAGCTCGATATACATCATCGATTCGCGCTCGCCCGACTCGCACTTGGGCTTGGCCGCGGTCAGCCGGCCCTTGGAGTCGCGCTCGACGCACACCACCGGATGAAGCAGCCGGTGGATGGTGAGGTGGCGCGCGGCGATGGCGTTGGCGACCGAGTCCACCAGGAACGGCATGTCGTCGTTGACAATGGCGATGCGCATTCGGCGGCGTCCGGCCTCGCCGCCGGTCGATTCGCACTTGAGCGCCACTTCGCCGGGTTTGCGAAGCGATGCCACGTCGCTGACGAAGCGCGCGGCTTCGGCCTGGTCGGCGGCGTCAAAGCCTTCGAGCTCGTCGGCCAAGGCATTGTCGAGCAGCGCCTGCTGCAAGCCGTCGATCGTCGCGGCTGGCGCGCGCGTGAGTGCCGTCATGTCCTTGCTAATGCTCCGCATGTCTTGCGATGCGCGGCGGCCTAGTCCGCAAGGCTGCTTCTGGCAACAGCCGGTGCGGGGAAGGACAGGTTAAAAGTCGGCACGAGCGGGCCGGAGCGGGCTCGCCGAAACCGGACTCTCAGCGGGCGGCGCGGCGCAGGGCGCGTTCGAGCAGCGCGGCATCGGCGACCAGCTCGACGACTTCGTGCACGCCGTTGGCGTTGCGGCGGGTCAGCACCAGCGCGAATTCCTCATTGGTGGCGAGCTCGGCAAGCGCGATCGGCGGGGCGGCGCGCAAAGCCGTTTTGCCGAGCTCGACCCGGTCTTCTTGCCGACGGTCGGGGCGGCGCGCCTTGCGCTCAGCGGCGACCAGCCCCTTGAGCCCGCCGTCGGCGGCGCCCAGAAACGCCTCGAACCCGCCGAAATCGACCCCCTCGCGCTCGGCATTGCTGAGGGCGGCGGCGAATTCGGTCAGCCGCGTCTTGTCATAATCCACCCCGAACACGAGCTTGACGACCGGAGTCATCGGCGCGCGCGCCTGGCCCTTTACCCCGGCATCCTCGAGAATCTCGGCATAATCTTCGGGAACGCGGCGGGCGGCGACCGCGAAATCATAGGCCATCGCCAGCGCGCGGTAGAGCGCGCCGCGGCTGCGGCCATCGGCGGCTTTGCACACTTCGGCGCTTTCGCGCGCCACGGCCAGCCGATCGGCAAGCCCGGCATCGTCGTCGAGTGAGATCGCCGGCTCTTCGTCGGCGACCGGATCGGCGAGCGGCCCGTCCTCCCAGCTCAAATGGTGGGCCGCGACCGGCAAGTCTTCTTGCGGACCGAGCTGCGGAACGACCGGCATCGACGCCAATGCCTTGTCGCGCAGGCCAATGCGTTCCTCATAGGCGCGCTCCTCGGCGGCGAGCTTGTCGAGAATTTCCTGTTCGTCCTCACGTTCCGCGACGATCGGCGGAAACACCGCGCGCAGCGGCATCCTGGCTTCGCTGGCCGGGCCATTGTCCTTCCAGTTGATCACGCCATAGACGTAATCGATGTCCTGCCCGTCCGAGCTGAAGGGCATCAGGATGCCGCGATAGCTGATCTCGTGACCGCGCTGATTGACGAATTCGGCCTCGAAGCCAACCGGCGCGCGCGTGGCAATGATCTGGAAATGATGGTCGGTCAGCCGCGACAGCAACGAACGGCCCGGCACGTCGGAAATGCGCTGAATCTTCTCGACCCCGATTTCCGCGCGTATCGCGTCCCCGACGAACGAGGTTGCGGGATCGTTGATCGCGTCGGTGAAATTGAGCAGCACGCTGTGGCTGGAAAAATCCTCGATGGCGGTCGCTTCGAGGTCGTGGATCGATGGAAAGTCGCGGCCATCGAGCAAGGTGCACCAATAATTATAGGCGCGAACGTGCATCCGCCGCTCGTCGGTGCCGATGGCATTGGGGACGTCGGGCTGCGGCGCGGCGGCGCTCTCCGCCGCGTCATATTCGCCGGGATGTTCGCGATAAGAATCCATGCTGCCCCAAACCCCGCGGGAAAATCCGTTCCGAGGCAATCTGGCGGCTAAGCCTTGCCAAACCGTTAACCCTGTTTGGTGGCCCGCTTCTCCCGGGCTTGTTCGGCTTGCCCGCTTACGGCAGCGCTGGTAGGGGCCTCGGCACCGGCGCGCCGCCTTAGCTCAGTTGGTAGAGCATCGCATTCGTAATGCGGGGGTCACAGGTTCGAGTCCTGTAGGCGGCACCAGCCCTTCCACAGGCAATCTCAGCGCGTCCTGCCGAACTCGCGCAAGCCTTAGTCACGCGCTTGGGTAGGGT
>JALYQH010000021.1 GCA_030855945.1 Pseudomonadota bacterium
AAAGTAACCATGTTGGCCGAGGGTGGGATCATGCGCATCACCCTTGCACTTCTCTTCGCTGCTGCCCTCGCCGTTCCGGCAAGCGCGGCCGACCGCAATTATAGCGTCACCAGCTTCGACCGGATCCGCGTCGAGGGTCCCTATGCGGTCAGCGTCACGACCAGTGTCGCCCCCTTCGCCCGCGCCAAGGGCGCCCTGCCGGCGATCGACGGCGTCTCGCTGCGCGTCGAGGGGCGCACCCTTTACGTCCGCGCCGATCGCTCGGCGTCGGGCGGCAAGGACCATCAGCCGGCCGGGCCGGTGACGATCGCGGTCGGCACCCACGATCTCGCCCACGTTTCGCTCAGCGGTTCCGGGAGCGTCGCGATCGACCGGGTTCGCGGCCTCGACTTCACCCTGCTCGTTAGCGGCGCCGGCTCGGCGAGCGTCGCCAAGGCCGAACTCGACAATCTTCGCGTGTCGGTGGTCGGCTCCGCCCAGGCGACCGTCGCCGGCAAGGCCAAGCAATTCACCGCCAACATTCGCGGCGCCGGGGTCCTCGACGCCGCCGGCCTCGCCACCAAGGACGCCGCCGTGTCGGCGCTCGGCCCGGCGACGGTTCGCGCCAACGCCAACAACAGCGCAAAAATCACCGCCAGCGGCACGGCGACCGTCGCCATCGCGGGTGGAGGCGCGTGCACGCTCAAGGTCAGCGGATCGGCGACCGTTACCGGCTGCCCCTGATCTCCCCCGTCGGCCGCCCCCGGGGATTTTTGTTCTTTCAGAGCCTGTTGCACGGTCGCCACAGTGACCCCAATGGTTAATGTGCTAGGCTGCGCTTTGCCGATGCGCCGTGAACCGGCGCGGCCAGCCAGCGTTCATGCGCCGGGCAATATGAGTATCGCAGGTAATAAGGGAGCGGAACGGATGCGCGGGATGATTTTCAAGGGCACAATGATTGCGGCGTCGCTGGCGGGCCTGATCCCGGCCGGTGCAGCGGCACAAATTAGCGCTCCGATCGTCGCCGCGCCTTTGTCGGGCTCTCCAGTCACCGCTGCGGTGAACCGCTATTACGACAGTCGTCCGGCCGCCAATATCTGGTTCCGCGCCGGCCAGCTGACACCGGGCGCCGCGCAGCTCGTCGGCATGCTGCGCCGTGCGCCGCTCGAAGGGCTGGATTCCGGGCCTCAGCTCGCTGCCCAGGTCGAAGCGGCGATGGCTAGCGCCGCGGGTGGCGCCCCCGCCGCGATCAACGCCGCCGACCGGATCCTGTCGATCGCCTGGGTGACCTATGTCCAGCATCTCCAGTCGCCGACCAAGGGCATGATCTACGGCGATCCCGGCATCCGCTCGAAGCCCGCCCATCCCGACATGATCCTTCATCAGGCGGCGGGTTCGCCTTCGCTTGGCGACCATCTGACCAAGGTCGCCGCGGTCAATCCCATCTATTCGCAGCTGCGCGAAGCCGCGGTGCGCGAGGCCGCGCTTCCCGGCGGCGGCATTTCGGCCAAGCTGGTCGCCAATCTCGACCGCGCGCGCGCGGTCCCGGCGACGGGCCGCTTCCTGATCGTCGACGTGCCCTCGGCCAAGCTGTGGATGTACGAGAATGGCCAGCCCGTCGATTCGATGAAGATCGTTGTCGGCATGCCCGAATATCCGACGCCGATGATTGCCAGCGTGATCCACTACACGACGTTCAATCCCTATTGGCACGTGCCCGATCACCTCGTCCGCAAGACGGTTGCCAAAGGCGTCATCAATGGCGGCGCGGCCTATCTCAAGGCCCGCGGTTACGAAGTGGTGTCCAAGTGGGGCAATGACGCGGCAATCATTCCGGCCAGCGAAATCGACTGGAAGGCGGTCGCGGCCGGCACCGCTGAGGTCAAGGTCCGTCAGCTTCCCGGCGGCGCCAATTCGATGGGCAAGATGAAGTTTCCGTTCGCCAATGGCGAGGGCATCTTCCTCCACGACACGCCGACCAGAGAACATTTCGCCAAGTCGGACCGGGCGATCAGCAACGGCTGCGTGCGCGTCGAGGACGCCGCGCGCCTCGCCCGCTGGATGTTCGGGCACGAGCCCGCCGCGCTAACGTCGAAAGCGCCAGAGCAGCACGTCCAGATCGGCCGCGGCATCCCGGTGTACGTCACCTATCTGACCGCCCAACCGGGCGACGGGCAGCTGGCGTTTTTCGACGATCCCTACGGCAAGGATGCGGCGTTCGCCTCGCGCTCGGCTGCGGCGTCGATCCGCTAAACCAGCCCCAGACCCGCCAATTTCGCATACATTCGCGGCGGGAGTTCGCCCATCCCGTCGGTGTCGGCCTCGTCGCCTGGCGCCGCCTCGTCCTCGAGGTAGCGCCACCCCTGATGCGCGCGCTTCGGGCGCGGGGTGATCAGACACAGGTCGCCCGAACAGACGATGTCGATCCGACCGTCGCTGCGATCGTCTAAGCGCAGGATTTGCTGCCGCGCCACAATCCGATGCTTGACGATCCAGTGGAGCGAGCCGCCGATCAGCTCCGCCATCCGCTTGGGCCGCATCCTAGTCGCCACGCGCAACTCGCCCCCCGCCGTCACTCGGCGCGCAACGCGGTTTTGAAGCGCCTCGACGCTCGCCACGCCAACCGCGACCTTGGTGAGATGGAGGGGCACTGCGTCCAAGTGGCGGCATCACGCCGCGGTTACAAGCCGTCAGCCGACCAACCCCGCCGCCGTCGCCAGCCCGAGGAACATCAGAAATCCCATCGAATCGGTGATCATCGTCACGAACACCGACGATGACACCGCCGGGTCGGCGCCTGCGCGTTCGAGCGCGAGCGGGACCATCACCCCGGCCAGCCCAGCAATGACGATGTTGGTCAGCATTGCCGCGGCGATCACCGCGCCGAGTTGCGCCGAGCCGAGCACGAGCGACACCCCGATCCCAATCAGCAAAGCAATCGTCAGGCCGTTCATTAGCGCCACCCGGATTTCGCGCCATACCGCGCGGTGGCGGTTCGACCCGGTCAGCTGATTGGTTGCGATGGCGCGCACCGTCACCGCCAGCGTCTGAGTGCCGGCATTGCCGCCGACCCCGGCGACGATCGGCATTAGCACCGCAAGCACGGCCAGCCGCTCGATACTATCCTCGTAGAAACGGATTACCGATGACGCGACCAACGCGGTCATCAGATTGGCGGCGAGCCAGCGGACGCGCTCCTTGTACGTGTCGAAAATCGGCTCGTTGATGTCGCCATCACCCGCGCCCGACAGCAGAAGCGCATCCTCGCCCGCTTCTTCCTGGATGATGTGGACCACGTCGTCGACGGTGATCATCCCCACCAGCCGCCCCGCGGGATCAACCACCGCGGCCGAAATCAGCGCATATTTCTGGAATTTGAGCGCCACTTCCTCCTGGTCCATATCGACCGGGATCAGCGTCTGTTTCTTGATCATGATCGAATCGACCCGCACGCGTCGGTCGCTGCGCAGGATCATCGACAGCTTGCAGGTGCCGACCGGGTGATGGACCGGGGAGACCACGAACACTTCCCAGAAATCGGGCGCCAACTCATCCGACGAGCGCAGATAATCGATCACCTGACCCACGGTCCAATGTTCGGGCACCGCGATCAGGTCGCGCTGCATCAGGCGCCCGGCCGATTCCTCGGGATAGCTCAGCGCCTCCTCGACCGCGGCGCGGTCGTCGGGCTCCATCGCGCTCAGCACCGCGCGCTGCTCGTCTTCCTCGAGGTCTTCGAGCAGCGCCACCGCGTCGTCGGTTTCGAGCTGGGCCGCGAGATCGGCGACCTGCTGCGGCTCCATCTCGTCGATCATGTCCTCGCGGACATGCTCGTTGAGCTCGGCGAACACGTCGGCGTCGACGATCCCGGCCAGCGCGGCGATGAGGTCGGCGCGCTCGTCGCCCGGCGCAAGCTCGATCAAGTCGGCGATATCGGCGGGGTGCAGCGTCTCGACCAGCGACCGGGCCATCTCGTCGTCACCGTCGGCGACCGCGTCGAGCACCGCCCGGACGAAGCTCGGCCGGAGCCGGTTTTCCTCGTCGAGAATGTAATCGGTGATCGGCTGCGCGTCGGACTCACGCGGCGGGGCGGCGATATCCTCGCTCTCGCTCATGACCACGTCCCCTTGGCTGCTCGGCGCCCTCCTATGGCCAGCACTCCAATTTGTCACCCCTTGCCGCTCATCCTGAGTAGGGGCTGAGCCTGCTGAAGACCCGTATCGAAGGGGGTCCTTCGATACGCCATTTCGACAAGCTCAATGGCTACTCAGGATGAGCGGATGGGGGTAAGGGCCACAGTTATCTCAGATAAGGAACTTGAAGAATGGCCGACGCGAACACCCTCACCTTGACCCTTTCGAGCGGCGGCGATGTCGTCATCCGCCTCCGCCCCGACCTCGCGCCGGGCCATGTCGAGCGCATCG
>JALYQH010000036.1 GCA_030855945.1 Pseudomonadota bacterium
GTCCACGGGCGGCCCGCGTACATCGTCGCATAAGGGCCGCGCGTGTAAGGCGAGATGCCGGGATAGCCACTGTCGATATGCGCGGCGTCGTCGCGGTCATAAACCGTCTTGAGGGTAATGCCCTCGATCGTCTCGCGCGACAGGTCCGCGCCCCGCGATTCCTTAGCGGCGAGGGCTTTCCATTTTTCCAGATCGTCAGACATGGCTTGCCCTATACCGTTCGTCGTGAGCTTGTCGAAGGCGCAGTCGCAAAAGGCGCCAGGAGCCGCTAAGGACTTTACAATGGAAATACCCGAAGGCTGGACGAGGAGCGAGGACGGCAAGGCGCTAGAGCGGAGCTTTCGCTTCGCCGATTTCGCCGAGGCTTTCGCTTTCCTCACCTACGTGGCCGCTCATGCAGAGGCGGCCGATCATCATCCTGAATTCACGTCGGTCTGGAACCGGGTCGACTTTCGGCTGACGAGCCACGATTCGGGCGGGGTGACCGAGCGCGACGCCGCGCTCGCCGAGGCGATCGACGCTTTGGCCAATCAAGCCGGGGCGTAGCTCCTCAGGAAACTAGAGACGACGAAGCCCGCCGAGACAATGGGACTCGGCGGGCTATCGGTTACCGTCAGGGAACTGAACCGTCAGGCGGCAATCAGAACGTGCGATCCGACTTTGGTCGCGCCGAACAGCTTGTTCGCGAACTTGGACGGCAGGCGGATACAGCCGTGCGAGGCCGGACGCCCGGGATTGAAGCCGGCGTGGAGCGCGATCCCATATTTGTCGAGACGCTGCATGAACGGCATCGGCGCATTGTCATATTTGCGTGAGTGATGCATTGGCTTCTTCTCGAGGATCGGGAAGATGCCGGTCGGGGTAGGATTCTTTGCCGTGCCGCTCGAGATGGTCGACACCGCGATCAGCTCGTTGCCGCGGTAAAGGAACGCCATCTGGTCCGACAGGCTGATCACCACCCGCGACGGTCCGCTGGTCGGCGCGCCATCGCGCCACAGATATTGGCCGGGCTTTAGCGTCTTGTCGCCGAATACCTCGGCCATGTCGGCGCGTGCGAGCGACGCGGCATCGCTCGCGGCCATCTTGGCTTCCTCGGTTTCGAAGGTAGCGAAGGCGGGACTTATCGGGGCGGCGAGGGCGAAGGCGCCCGCCGCCAGCATCAGGGCTAGCTTGTTCATTTGAGTCACTTTTTTCTATTGACTTTGGTTACGATAATGCTTTCGCGCCGAGTCGGGTTCCATCGCCGACGAATTGAGTGCGCGCGGCGTGGGGACAGGTGGCGTTCAGCCGAGCTTTGCGATATCGCTGCTCTTATGGTCCGGATCGCCGCTTTTGCTTGTTCGCTGACACTGTCGTTCCCGGCGGTGTCCGCTTATTATCGAAGCGCGGTGGAGCCCGGCTGAGCGACTCGCCCAGTCCATCCGCCGCCCACCATCACCTCGCTTCGGCGGGGTTTTTTATTGCCCGAAAGGATTTCACATGTTGCAGGACGCGATCGATCCGGCCGAGGCCAGCGTGCGCTGGCAGGATTATGTCATTCCGCAAAACTGGGATCGGTTCACGACCGAGAACCACCGCGTGTGGGACATATTGTTCGAGCGCCAGGTCGCCGCGCTGGGGACGCGGATCGTCAAGCCGTTCCGCGACGGGCTCGATCTGCTCCGTCTTTCGCACCCCGGGGTGCCCGATTTGGCCGAGCTCAATGCCAGGCTCGAGCCGCGCACCGGCTGGCGGACGGTGGCGGTGCCGGGGCTGGTTCCCGACGCGATCTTCTTCGCAATGCTTAGCCAGCGGGTCTTTCCGATCGGCAATTTCATACGCAGCTTCGCCCAGCTCGATTATCTCGACGAGCCGGACCTGTTCCACGACATCTTCGGCCATGTGCCGATGCTCGCCGACCCGCTCATGGCGCGGCTGATGGAGCATGTCGGCAAGCTCGGCACGGCCGCGATTGCGCAGGGGCATGGCGAATTGGTTGCGCGGATTTACTGGTACAGCGTCGAATTCGGCCTCGCGCGCGAGGATGGCGAGGTCAAGATTTTCGGGGCCGGGCTCGCTTCGAGCTTCGGCGAATATGCCATCAGCCTCGACGGGGAAGGTGTCGAGCGGCGACGGTTCAGCGTCGGCGAGGCCGCTGCGACACCCTACGAGAACAACCATATGCAGCCGCTCTACTTCATCAGCGACGGGCCCGAAGCGGTCGCGGCGGAGATACTCGCGATCGACGAGGCCGCGCTGGCGGCGCTTAGCCGCTAACGAACGGATAGGGGCTGATCGTTTTGCGATTCTCCTCGACCGCGAGCATCCGCCCGGCGGGCGCGGTAGCGCGGTGGGGGCAGTCGACCCGCGGGCAGATGGCGCAGGCGGGTCCAACCGGCGTTACGGGCGGGTTCGACAGGTCGATCCCGTCGGCGCACGACAGGCGGTGCGCGTGGCGGATGTCGCAGCCGAGCCCGATCGCAAGCAGCCCTCCGGAAAGGTCGGTCGGGATCGGCCGGTCGATGGTCCGGGACACGGTAAAGTAGCGCTGGCCGTCGGGGGTTTCGATGACCTGGGTGATGACTCGTCCGGCGGACTGGAAGGCGGCGTGAAGGTTCCACCGCGGACAGCTTCCGCCGAAGCGCGAGAAAGGAAAATTCTCGCCGGCATAGCGCTTGGAGATATTTCCGGCGGGATCGACTCGCAGCATGAAGAATGGGACGCCGCGCGCGCCCGTCCTGCCGAGGGTGGTCAGACGGTGGGCGACCTGTTCGACATTGGCGCCATATTCGCCGCACAGCCGGTCGATCGAATAGCGATGCTCCTCAGCGCTGGCGAGGAAGCGGCCGTAGGGCATCATCACCGCGCCAGCGGCATAGTTGGCGAGGCTCATGTGGAGCAGGTGACGGATGCCCTCGTCGGGCGGCGCGGCGGCGTCCACCATGCGCGCGATGACGTCGGCGAATTCGACCAGCGATAATTGGTAGGCGAGGCCGAAGGTGCGATTCTCCGCGCGCAGTAGCGACGATAGCAGGAAATGGCGTCGCTCCGGGTCATACGCCTGGCTGGCGTTGCCGAGCTCGGCCGGGGCGACGACCCGCGCGGTGATGCCCCACGCTTCCTTGAGCCGGCGGCGGAGCGGCTCGGTGACCGACAACGGGTCGGCAAGCGCTCCGCCCAAGGTCTCGGCACATTGCTCAAGCTCGGGGAAATGATTGCGGTGCTGCTGGATATAGTCGCGAACCCAATTTTCGGGCGTGACCAGCGTCCGCGCATCGCCGCCCACGGCGAGCGAGGGGTGGCGCCCGACTTCCTTGAGCGCCCCATAGAGCCGGGCGATGGCGTCGGCGATCGACGGGGCGTTGTGGGCTAGCTCGGTGAGCTCGTAGCGCGGCACGCCCAGGTCGCTGAGCATCGTGTCGGAAAAGATTTCGGACAAAGCGTCGGGGCCCGTGCGTGCCCCGCCCGCGGCGGCGAAAGCGCGGACGTCGATCTCATGAGTTTCCGCGAGGCGAAGCAGCAACGCGGCGGTGACCGGGCGCTGGTTGCGCTCGAGATGATTCAGATAGGAGGGGCTGATGGCGAGGCTCGCTGCCATGTCGGTCTGCGACAGGCCGCGATCGCGACGAAGGCGGCGCAAGCGGGGCCCGAGGAACAGCTTTGAATCGACCATCGGCCGAAACTGTCAACTTCGCTCAACCATCACAAGTCAATTTATGACAACGCGACCCTTTTTGACGGTGCGCCAAGCCCGGGTTGCGGCTTGGCTCGGTTCGAATCTCCTGCCGATTCCGTTGAAAGGCCCGCCATGACAAGATTTGACCAGCTCGTTCCCGCCACCCCCGATCGGTTCGACGGGATCGAGCGTCCCTATTCGGCCGACGAGGTCGTCGCGCTGCGCGGGTCGGTCGCGATCGAGCATAGTCTGGCGCGGCGCGGTGCGGAGAAATTGTGGCAATTGCTGCATCGCGACGAGCCGGTGCGCGCGCTCGGCGCTGTGACCGGCAATCAGGCGATGCAGATGGTCCGTGCCGGATTGGAGGCGATCTATCTGTCGGGCTGGCAGGTCGCGGCCGATGCCAATACCGCCGGGGCGATGTACCCCGACCAGTCGCTCTACCCGGCGAACGCCGGGCCCGATCTCGCCAAGCGGATCAACAAGACGCTCCAGCGCGCCGACCAGGTTGAGGTCAGCGAGGGCGGCGCGCAGCGCGACTGGTTCGTGCCGATCGTCGCCGACGCCGAGGCCGGATTCGGCGGACCATTGAACTGTTTCGAGATCATGAAGGCCTATATCGAGGCGGGGGTTGCCGCGGTCCATTTCGAGGATCAGCTCGCGAGCGAGAAGAAATGTGGCCATCTCGGCGGGAAGGTGCTGATCCCGACCAAGGCACATATCCGCAACCTCAACGCCGCGCGGCTCGCCGCCGACGTGTGCGGGGTGCCGACGCTGATCGTCGCGCGCACCGATGCGGAAAGCGCGCGGCTGATCACGTCGGATATCGACGAGCGCGACCGCCAATTCCTGACCGGCGAGCGCACCCCGGAGGGCTTCTTCCGCCTGAAGGAAGGCACCGGGCTCGACCACTGCATTGCCCGCGGGCTGGCCTTTGCGCCCCACGCCGACGTGCTGTGGTGGGAGACAAGTCATCCCGATCTCGACGACGCCCGCGCGTTCGCCGAGGCGGTCCACGCCCAATATCCGGGCAAGCTGCTCGCCTACAATTGTTCGCCCAGCTTCAACTGGAAGGTCAAGCTCGACGAGGGGACGATCGCCAAGTTCCAGCGCGAATTGGGCGCGATGGGCTACAAGTTCCAGTTCGTCACGCTGGCCGGCTTTCACAGCCTCAACCACTCCATGTTCACGCTCGCCAGCGGCTACAAGGATCGCGCGATGAGCGCTTACGCCGAGCTGCAATCGGCCGAATTCGCCAGCGAAGCCGCGGGCTACACCGCGACCCGGCATCAGCGCGAGGTCGGCACCGGCTACTTCGATCGCGTGGCGATGGCGGTCGGCGGCGGGCAGGCGTCGACCGTCGCGCTCCATGAATCGACCGAAGCGGCCCAGTTCGTCGACGCCGCCTGAATAGTCCCGAAGGAGAATGACCATGGACAAGAAATATTGGGTGATCGGCGGGGAATATGAGGATGGCGGGTTCGCCGGGCTGGTCGACGGGACGCACAAGGTCGCGGGCCCCTATGGCGATGAGCGCCGCGCCCGCACGGAGTGGACCCGGATGACCTTTCGCGACGGCTGCGCGGCGACGGAGCGCTATCATATCGCGGTCGAGCCACGCGCATGAGCGAAGCGTTGTTGGTCGAACGCCCGGCCAAGGTTGCGCCGAGCGGTCATCCCCGCGCAAACGAAGTGCTGAGCGAGGCGGCGCTGGCCTTCCTCGCCGCGCTTCACCGGCGCTTCGATGGGGCGCGCCATGACTTACTGGCAGCTCGCGCCGCGCGGCAAGCTCGCTTCGATGCCGGCGAATTGCCCGACTTCCTTGCCGAGACCGCGCAGATCCGCGAATCCGAATGGCAGGTCGCACCGGCTCCCGCCGATCTGGTCGATCGGCGCGTCGAGATCACCGGGCCGACTGGCGCGAAGATGGTCATCAATGCGCTCAATTCCGGAGCGCGCGTGTTCATGGCCGATTTCGAGGACGCCACCGCGCCGGCATTCCACACGCTGATCGACGGCCAAGCCAATTTGATCGACCGCTGGCGGGGTACGCTCACCTTCACCGATCCGGCTACCGGCAAGGCCTATCGGGTCGGCGAAGATCCGGCGGTCCTGATGGTCCGCCCGCGCGGGCTTCACCTCGACGAGGCGCACATCACGGTCGATGGCGCGCCGTTGGCGGGGTCGTTGTTCGATTTCGGGCTTTACCTGTTCCACAACGCCACGGCGGCGATTGGCGCCGGATCGGGGCCTTATTACTATCTGCCCAAGCTCGAAGGCTGGCGTGAGGCCGCATGGTGGAGCGAAGTGATCGCCTTTGCCGAGGGCGAGATGGGCTTGCCGCGCGGTACGGTGCGCGTGACGCTGCTGATCGAAACGCTGCCGGCGGCGTTCGAGATGGACGAGATGCTCCACGCGCTGAAGGAGCATGTGGCCGGACTCAATTGCGGGCGCTGGGATTACATCTTCAGTTTCATCAAGCGCTTCGGCCGCACCGCCGAGCGGCTGGTCCCCGACCGCTCGGCGATGACGATGGACCGCGCGTTCCTCGCCGCTTATTCGCTTCGGCTGATCGACACCTGTCACCGTCGCGGCGCGCATGCGATGGGCGGGATGGCGGCGGCGATCCCGGTCAAGAATGATGAGGCCGCCAATGCCGCCGCGTTCGACCGGGTTGCGGCCGACAAGAAGCGCGAGGTCGCCAACGGCCATGACGGCACCTGGGTCGCGCACCCGGCGCTGGTCCCCGTGGCGCTGGAAGCGTTTGAGGCGATGAACGGCCCTAATCAACTCCACGTGCGTCCCCATAAAGTGCCCGGCCGCCAGGCCCTCCTCGAGCTGCACACCGGTCCGCGCACCGAGGCGGGCGCGCGCGAGGCGATCCGTGTCGGCGTGCAATATCTTGCCGCGTGGATCGGCGGGCGCGGGGCGGTGCCGCTATACGGGCTGATGGAGGATGCCGCGACGGCCGAAATCTGCCGGATGCTGCTGTGGCAGTGGCGGCGTTATGAAGCGCTTGTTGACGGTGGTCGGCGGTTCGATGAGGCGCTGTTCGCCGACATGCTTCGTGAGGAAGTCAGTGCGCTCGCCGGTCTTCCACGCCTCGATGAGGCGGCCGCCATGTTCGCCGATCTTGTCCGTACCCCCGAGCCCGCCGAATTTCTCACGCTGCCCGCGCAACGACTGCTCGATAATGCCGCGGCGGGGTGACAGCGGGGCTCTCTACTCCTTATAGCCACGCGCGATGGCCGAGGAGCAAGCGACCCGCGAATTTCGAACCGGAAGCGACCCGCGCACGCTTCGCGACGCGCTCGGCTGCTTCGCCACTGGCGTGACGGTCGTCACCTGTTTTGACGAGCGCGGCGAGCCTGTCGGCCTGACCGCCAACAGCTTCACGGCGCTCAGCCTCGAGCCGCCTTTGCTATTGGTGTGCGTCGCCAAGGCCGCGACGAGCGCCGCGCCACTCGCGGGTGCGACCGATTTCGCGGTCAATGTGCTTCAGACCGGACAGCAGCCAGCCTCGATCACCTTCTCGACTCGCGTCGAAGACCGCTTCGGTTGCACCGAATGGAGCGTTGGCGAGCATGGCGCCCCAGTGCTGATGGAATCGCTGTCGGTGTTCGAATGCCGCCGCCATGCGGTTCATGACGGCGGCGACCATTTCATCCTCGTCGGCGAAGTGGTCAAGGCGAGCTTCGAAAGCGGGCTCGATCCCTTGCTTTACTTCCGCGGCCGCTACCGCCGGCTTCATTTTGATTGATTAATTCGATACTTACCTAAGTTATCCACAGCCGACGTGACTCTTCGGTAAAAAGCGCGCACTTTTCGGCAATGGCGGACCGGGGGGTAAGCGAGTCGCGTAGGGGCGTTGAGGCTGGGAAATCGGCGGCGGCGGGGTTTAACCAAAAATTGCCCCCCGATACGCAGTTCGACTTCCCCGCGATTCTTGGAATCGCCGACGCGATCCCAATGATGATCGCCTTCATCGATCGTGGCCAACGTTACCGCTTCGTCAACCGGGCACTGGCCGACTGGTTCGAACGGCCGCGCTGCGAAATTCTCGGCCGGACCGCTCGTGAAGTGCTCGGCGAGCCGACTTATGCAATTCGAGAGCCGCTGATCGAAGCCGCGCTCGGCGGCGAGCGGCAATGGTTCGCGGCCGAATATAGTCATCCGACGCGTGGCTCGCTCGCCGTCCAGTCCGAATATATTCCCCAACTCGGCCCCGATGGGGAGGTTCGCGGGCTGGTGATGCTCGTCGAGGACATCACCGAGCAGCGCGGCGCCGGGCGCGCCCTCAAGGAAAGCGAGGAGCGCTTCCGCCGAATCGCGGACTCCGCGCCCGTGATGATGTGGGTCACGCGGATCGACAGTACGCGCGACTTCGTCAACGACGCTTATGCCGAATTCGTCGGCCTCTCGCGCGAGGAGAGCCGGTCGTATGACTGGCGCCAGGCGATCCACCCCGACGATCAGGACCGGATCGTTGCGGAGAGCATCGCCGGGGAGGCCACCCTCGAGCCGTTCGCGCTGGAAGGCCGCTATCGACGGCATGACGGCCAGTGGCGCTGGCTTCGCTCGGTATCGAGCCCACGCTTCGAAGGCGACAAGGAGTTGGTCGGCTTCATCGGCGCTGCAACTGACATCACGCTGGCCAAGGAAGCCGAACTGGAGCTGAAATTGCAGGTCGAAAAGCGCACCCGCGAGCTCAGCGCGAGCGAGGCCCGGTTCCGCTCGATCTTCGACACGGTGATGGAGATCATTGTCCTGCTGAAACCCGACGGGACGGTGATCGAAGTCAATCGCACGCCGGCATCGTGGCGGGCCGCGGAGCCGCGGCTGGCGATCGGCAAGCTGCTATGGGAGGCGCCGACGCTGGCGCGCTACCCGGGTCATGAAGCGGCGCTGCGCGAAGGAGTAGAGAAGGCCGCGCGCGGCGAGATTTTCGTGCGCGAGGTGGCGATGGAGCGCAGCGGCGAGCCGACCGCTTATCTCGACGTCTCGCTGCAACCGGTGCGGGGCGCGGACGGCGAGATATCCTTCCTGCTGTTCGAGGCGCGCGACATTACCGAATTGAAGGGCGCGCAGGAGCAGCTTCGCCAGAGCCAGAAGATGGAGGCGCTCGGCCAGCTCACCGGCGGCATCGCGCATGACTTCAACAATCTGCTGACCGTGGTCGTCGGCGGGCTCGACCTCATCACCAAGAAGGTCGAGGACGGCAAGCTCAAGCGCTATGCCGACAATGCGCTCGCCGCCGCCGAGCGCGGGGCGCGGCTGACCGCGCAATTGCTCGCGTTCAGCCGAGTCCAAAAGCTCGAGGTGCGCCCGACCCAGGTGGCGCCGCTGATCGAGAATATGCGGCCGCTGCTGCGCAACGTGCTCGGGCCTGGCATTACCAAGCACTTCGACCTCGACAGCGATATGATGGCGGTGATGGTCGACCCGACGCAGTTCGAGCTGGCCGTGCTCAACCTGGCGATCAACGCGCGCGACGCCATGCCCGACGGTGGCACGCTATATTTCCATACGCGCAAGGTGCGGGTCGCAGGCGACGCCGAAATGGATGACGGCGATTATATCGAGCTTGCCATCCGCGACACGGGGTCCGGAATGCCGCCCGAGATTGCGGCGCGGGCATTCGAACCGTTCTTCACGACGAAGGAGGTCGGTAAGGGCACCGGGCTCGGCCTCTCGATGGTCTATGGCGTGGCGCGCCAGTCGGGTGGCACCGCGCGGATCGAAAGCACGCCCGGAAAGGGCACTTCGGTCAAGCTCTACTTCCGCCGCGCCGAGGGCGAAGGCGAGGTTGGCGACAGCGGCGAAGCGGCGGGCGGAACGGAGCAGCGCGAGAGTGGCACCGCGTCGGTGCTGGTGATCGACGACGATCCCGACGTGCGGGGCTTCATTGCCGCCAGTCTCGACGAATTTGGCCACCGGGTCCATCAGGCGGCCGACGGCGAAACCGGGCTCGAGCTGTTTCGCGAGGAACGGCCGGACCTCGTGGTGCTCGACTTCGTCATGCCCGGCCTTAGCGGCGCCGATGTCGCGCGGCAGATATTGGCAGTAAAGCCCGGCCAGCCGATCCTGTTCGTATCGGGCTATAGCGAAACCGAGGCGATCCACCGCGTTGCGCCGTCCGCTCCGCTGCTAGTCAAACCGTTTCGCGCCGACGCGCTCAACGCTGCGGTCCGCGACGCGCTCGCCGCCGAGTGACGGAGCCGCGCCGGTGCTTGCGCGTTGTCGATAGATGTTTGGGATTTTCATGACTTTGCTCGCGGCCGCCGGGGCCGCCCCCGAACAGCTTAATCCGCGCGCGCTCGAATTCGTGAGGGGCGACTCGATAATCGAGGCATGGGCGCTTGCCCGCTTCGACCGCAATCAAGACGGCTGGCTGACGCTCTACGAAGCCCAGGCGGCGGTCGACGAGTTTCGGGCAATCGCCGACGCCGACCGCGACGGGCAGGTCACGCCGCGCGAATATGAAGGCGGGGTCGCCTTCATCAAGGCGCGCTACTGACTTTTCAGTTAGCCGGTGCCGATTTTACTTACGGGGACAGCCCTTAGCCGGCGAGCTGCTTGGCGGTGAGGCCGAGCACCATCTGGTTGGCGCGCTCATAACTTAACGGGCGGCCGAACAAATAGCCCTGGATGGTGTCGCAGCCAAGGTCGCGCATCCGCTCGAAATCCTCGGCGGTCTCGACCCCTTCGGCGGTGATCGACATTCTGAACGACTTGGCGAGCTGCACAATGGATTGAATAATCGCAACATTTTCAGGCCGGGTGCCCGCTTCTCGGACGAAGCTGCCATCGATCTTCAATTTGTGGAACACCGCCTTGTTGAGATAGCCGATCGACGAATAGCCGGTGCCGAAGTCGTCGAGCGCGATCCCGACGCCGAGCGCGCGCAGCCGCTTCAATACGTCCAAAGTCTGGCTGCTATCGCCTAGGAACACGCCTTCTGTGACTTCCAGCTCGATGCGGTTGCCGGGCAGTTTGTTGCGCGACAGCGCCTGGCTGACGGTGTTGGGCAGCGCCGGGAGCACGATCTGCTTCGGACTGATGTTGATCGCGACGGTGATCGGCTCCGGCCAGGTCGCGGCGGCGCGGACGGCCTCGTCGATGACCCATTGGCCAAGCTGGAGCATCAGCCCGCATTCCTCGGCCACCGGAATGAACAAGGGCGGCGGGATCAGCCCGCGCTTGGGGTGGTTCCAGCGGATCA
>JALYQH010000039.1 GCA_030855945.1 Pseudomonadota bacterium
GATGCTCGAAATGGCGGGCCGAACGGTCGGGCAGGGGGATGTCGGGCGGCCCGTGATTTCAGGCGACTGAACGAGGCCGTCACGCAATCCACGGGCTGAGCCTGTGCTTACGGGCTGCAACTCCGGCCTGGGCAAGGCGGACCGCTTGGATAACCGTCGATATCACGCTCCAGCCCGCGCATGCAGCGAACGCAGCCGTGGCTTGGCCAAGCAGCAGGCCCGCACTCATGATGAGCAGTAGAATGTTGCGCCGCGCGACGACCAGGCGAAACATGGAATCGATGCGCGCATAGAGAAAGCCATTGAACCCGAAAAATCGGTGGAATGACAGCTCGACCGCTCGCCCGACTACATAGGCGCCGAGGATGATCCAGCACATCGTCCAGATCATGCGACTCGCCCCGGGGTCGTTCCCGGCGAGACCCTGGGCGAGGCATAGCCACCACAGCGGCGGATGAATGATGTCGGTGCCGTGATCGAGCAAATTGCCAATTCGCGACGAGGTGACCGTTACGCGGGCAAGTTTGCCGTCCACCGTGTCGAGAAAAGTCATCGTCCAGGCCGCGACCAGCGCCGCGGCGATCCCTCCGCGGTAGAACAGCAGGCCGGCGAGCACGGTCAGTGCCATTCCGGTCACCGTAATGGCATTTGGCGAGATGCGGAGCCGGGCCGCCAGCCGCGTGGCCCACAACGCCGGCTCGGGCCATAGCCACTTGGTGACCACATCGGTGACGCCCTTGTAGACGTTGGCAAACAGCAGCCGCTCGGCCTTGGTCACGGAAACATCCTCGAGACTCAGGGCGAGCATAGGCGATCTGGTTCGAAGCTTGCGGATGTAGCGTGGCCCAAGCGCTTCGGTGGTCACGCTCGGAAACTCGTCCGATCGCCGTTCTATCGCGGCCATCGCCGCCGCGGCGCGACGCTCCTCGACGGCGATGCCCAATGGCCGGCCATTTGCCGCGACGATCATCGTCCCTGGATTTTCGACCAGCCAGTGCACCGCCGCGTCGCCGAATATCGCGTCGGCCGCGGCGACCATCGCATAATCGGAGGCGCCCGCCTGCCGCTCCAGACGCTCACGCGGAAGCAAGCCGAACACGCGGCGCTCGCATTGTCCCACCGAATGAATCAAGACCGCCTTCTCACCGGCCAATCGAGTCGCGGCCGCCATCGCCGCCGCCGCTCGGCGAGTTCGGCGCCACGTCGATCACGCCGGTCTCCGGGTGATGCTTGTCGAGGTGGCGCTTGATGATCCGGAGGTTGCGGCTGTTCGATCGGAAGAAATAGTCGGGGATCGCGCCGATGAATGGGATCGCGCCGAGTAGCATGTCGAAGCCGACATTCCCGCCCATCCGCGCCATTTGCCATTTCGACAGCTTCAGATTGCGCGCTTCCCACATGATGTAGCTGCCCAGCGCCGCCGCCGACAGGCTGCCGACCGTCGGGATCAGGCTGAGGATCGCGTCGAGCCCGACCTCATATTTCGTGCCGGGGATGACGAACAAACGCTCGAGGATTTTCTCCATTCCTTCGATACGATCGCGAACCGCGCGCGGATTGCGGTCGAGCAGGGCCGGTTTCGGTTCGATCATGGGCTGAATCCTCGGGTTGCATTTTGCCCCATCATCCCCGCGAATGGGTGGCGCGCGAAGCGATTTTCCTGAAAGGCGGCCGCACGGTCTCCTACCAGCGACCAGCGAACCGGCGCGGCCAGCGGAATGAACAAGGCGGCTTCGTCCATCAGGTCCGCGGCTTGCTGCAGAAAGGCCGCGCGCTGTGCCGCGACTGGCGCATCGCGAGCCGCCGCGAGCACTTCGTCGGCTTCCTCGACGCAGATCGGCGCTTCACCGCAGCGGAAGCGCCGCAAATACCAAGCGGCGGAATTGGAGGGCGCGACCGCGTCGATCAGCATGACATCGGCCGGCCGACCCGGCGCGACACGCTCGACCGAAATTCCGAGCGCACCCCAGTCGGCCGACAGTCGCGCGAACAATATTTCGCCGCCCGGACCGCCTGGAAGCGCGACCCTGAGGCTCGGCCGCTCGGTGTCGCCGAACAGGCGCTCGGTCTCGGCCAGCAGGGCTGTCCGGCGCTCGGCCATGGGCACTGCAAGCCACGGCGGCTGGACCGGCGTGCCGAGCCCGCCCAGCCCGGCCTCGAGCATTGTCGCGCGCGGACCGAGCCCTGGCACTTGGAGCGCGGCGATCAGTGCGTCCCGGTCGAT
>JALYQH010000009.1 GCA_030855945.1 Pseudomonadota bacterium
GCGTATGGTCATGCCCCGTTGGATTGCCTTCGTCGCAACAGCCGCGCTCCTGCCGGCGCCCTTGCTTGCCACTGCGCCGGCCAAGAAGGCGCCTCACTGTCAGTCGTTCAAGGCTTCGGCCCGTGACGCCAAGCGCCAGGAGCCGTGCCGCAAGGCTCCCGCCATTCCGCCCGTGATCGATCCGACGCCGCTGTTCCTCGCCTCGACTGGCGAGGCGCGGACCGCCGCCGCCCGGCTTTCCTAGGAGTATCTCATGATCGCATCGACTCTCGTCGCGGCCGCGCTCGCGTCGACCAATCCCGCCCAGGCCGCTCCTGCTCCTGCCGCGGCGCATGACCAGGCGGCGATGGCTGGGCATCAAGGCATGCCCGACCACAAGGATATGGCCGGCGGCAAGATGGACTGTTGCAAGGATGGCTGCGCCTGCTGCGCCAAGAAGGATGCGCCGAAGGCCGAAGCGGCCCCCGCGCGCTGATCCGTTCGCTCAGTGGGTGCCGGACAGCATCCATAGCGCCATCGCGATCATCATCAGATTTTCGGTCAACGAGACAAAGCCGAGCGGCACATTGCTGTTGCCGCCGACACAGGCGCATTTGAGCTCCCGCCGGTCGATATAGACCGCTTTAAAGACCGATATCGCGCCGATCCCGCCGATGAACAAAGCGATCGGGATCGATAGCCAGCTAAGCGCGCCGGCGACCATCAGTACGCCGGCGAGCAGCTCGGCGTAGGGATAGATGTAGGAGTAGGGGACCCATCGGCGCGCAAGCAGGTCATAGCCCAGGAACATCGAGGAAAAGCGCTCGACATCCTGCAGCTTGAGCAGCGCTAGGATACACATGCTGAACGCGACGAACCATTCGCCCGCGGCGATCGTCAGCAGCGCGCCCGTTGCCGCCCAACTCGCCGCCAGCGCCATCGACGCAGCGACGGCGAACAAAACGGCGACCGGGCGATAGCTCACCGCGGCGGCGTCGGGCACCGATTTTCCGAAATAGCGCCGCAGCTCGTCATAGCCGCCGATGCGCTTGCCATCGATGAAGGTTTGCGGGGTCGTCTCGACGCGATGTTGCGCCTTGAACGCGTCGGTTTCGGCGCGAGTCGTCAGCCAATGATCGTCGACCTCGAAGCCTTTGCGCCGCAGGAAGTCGCGCGCCTTGAGTCCGTAGGGGCAGATATGCCCCGGCATGACCATCCGATGAAGGCTCGCCCGCTTGACCTGGGTCACGATTCTCTCCTGATTAATACCCTGTGGGAGTATTGACTTATACCCCCACACGGCATATTTCAAGTGCGGCGATATCGGGAGGTACGCATGGAACGGGCCAACAAGGATAAATTGCTCAATCGGCTAAGCCGGATCGAGGGCCAGGTGCGCGGCATCCACAAGATGGTCGACGAGGGTCGCTATTGCATCGACGTGCTGACCCAGCTGCAAGCGGTTCGCGCGGCGCTGTCGCGGGTCGAAACGGAGATGCTTAAGGATCATCTCGGCCAATGCATCGAAGGCGCGATCGTCAGCGGCAACGTTGCCGAGCAACGGGCCAAAGCGGCGGAAATCATTCAACTATTGGAGCGTTCACGGTGAACCGGACGCCGTTGATTGCGCGCCTTAACTGGCCCATAGGCAAAGCGTGAGCATTTCGAAGCTCTTCGCGATTCTGATCGCCGCAGCGATGCTGTTCGCTCCCTTTGCCATGCAAGGGCCGGCGATGGCCGCGATGCCGTCCGATCATCATGGCCAGATGATGGTTGAAGGTCATTGCGAGGAGCCAACGGGGACCGAGAAGGACAGTAAGCCGGCCGACAAGCCATGCTGCGCGGCGATGTGCTCGGCTGCGGCTATTCCTGCTCCCGGACTGTACGCCAAGCGCGTTTTCGCGCCTCTTCCCGCCACTCCGCTGGCCGCGAACTTCTATCAGGGCTTCCTTGGCGAGATCGCCACCCCACCTCCGCGAGTCGCGTGAAAATCGACCTGAATCACTCGATTTTTACGGAGACTGACATGAACAAGTTGCTAGCCGCGGTCGCGCTGTCGATCGCTCTTCCCGCTTTGGCGCATGCCCAGACGGTGCCCGCTCCCGCGCCCAAGGCCGGTTGCTGCGAGAAGATGAAGGACAAGGATTGCTGCAAGGACGGCAAGATGGATTGCTGCAAGGACATGGCCAAGATGGACCATGAAAAGCACGACATGAAAAGCGGCGCGGACCCTCACGCCGGTCACGACATATCCGGCGCCAAGGCGCCGCAGGCCGACGGCCACCAGAACCATTAGGATCAGGCCGTGTTAAGGGCCGGCGGCGTCCAACGCGGGCGCCGCCGGCCCGACGGCGTAGTCATGAACCGGCAAGGATCATCGATGTTTGAAAAGCTCGCACTCCCGCGGCGCCAGTTCCTGCGCGCCGCCGGCCTTGGCGGGGCCGGCGCCGGCTTGGCCGGCGTCATGCCCGCCTGGGCGCAACCTGTTTCGGGAGGTCTCGTCCGCCCGCTGCCGAGCGTTAGCGGGACCGACATCGCGCTCAGCATCGGCAATGTCGCGGTCAAGGTCGACGGAAAGGTCAGCCGTGCGATCGGCGTCAACGGCACCGTCCCGGCTCCGCTGATCCGCCTCAAGGAAGGCCAAAAGGTCCGGCTCCGCGTCACCAACACGCTGGACGAGGAAAGCTCGATCCACTGGCATGGCTTGCTGGTGCCGTTCGCGATGGACGGAGTGCCGGGCATCAGCTTCCCCGGGATCATGCCCAAATCGACCTTCGACTATGAGTTCGATGTCGTTCAGTCGGGCACATATTGGTATCACAGCCACAGCGCCTATCAGGAAGAAGACGGCGTTTACGGCCCGATCGTGATCGACCCGGCCGGCACCGATCCGGTCGCCTACGACCGCGAGCATGTGCTCGTCCTCTCCGACCACAGCCCGATGACCGGCGCGACCATCTACAAGAAATTGAAGCAGATGGGCGGCGGCTATTTCAACATGCAGCGCCTGACTCTGTCGGGCCTCATTGCCGGCCGCGACCTGCCGTGGAGCGAACGGCGCGAATGGGCCCGGATGCGCATGGACCCGGCCGACATTTCCGATGTTACCGGCTCGACCTATGATTTCACGGTCAACGGCTTTGGCCCGTTCGATAACTGGACCGGCCTGTTCCGGGCCGGCGAGCGAGTCCGCCTGCGGATCATCAACGCCGCCGCCCAGACCAATTTCAATGTCCGCATTCCGGGCCTCGCGATGACCGTCGTCCAGGCCGACGGTCAGAATGTCCGGCCGGTGACCGTCGACGAGTTCCAGATCGGCGTCGCCGAGACGTTCGATGTCATCGTCACGCCCGGCGACCGCGCCTACACCTTCGTCAGCGAAGCGATCGACCGCTCGGGCCTCGGCCGTGCCACGCTCGCGCCGCGCAAGGGCATGTCCGCCCCGGTCCCGCCGCTGCGTCCCAGGCCGGTTCTCACCATGAAAGACATGGGGATGGACATGGGGGGGATGGATCATGGCGGAATGGCCGGCATGGACAATCCGAACGCGCCCAACCCGGCGGCGGTTCGGGGAGTCGATCCGTCGGCCGAGCAGAATGCGTCGCGCAACCTGTGGAAGCTGACCGGATGGAACGGGCCGGCAACGACGGCTGCTGCGGGAACCGCGACAGCGGCGGGAATGGCGGGCATGGACCATGCGGCCATGGGGCACGGCGCAGCCCCAGCGACCGCGCCGGTCGATCACGCCGCAATGGGTCATGGTGCCGCGGCGGGGGCTGCCCCGCCCGCCGGGACGATGGCCGGAATGGACCATGGCGCGGGGGGCATGGACCATGACATGCGCGATTTCAGCAATGCGCCCGGGGTCGACAAGAATCCCGGCGTCCAGTCGATCTCGCCGATGCCGACCGATCGCACCGGCGAGCCGCCGGTCGGCCTAGAGGGCCTCGGCCACCGCGTGCTGCTTTACCGTGACCTGATGGCGCTGACACGCAATCCGGATGTGCGCGGTCCGTCACGGTCGATGGAGATCCACCTCACCGGCAACATGGAACGCTACATGTGGTCGTTCGACGGCGTGAAGATGAGCGAGCCGGCCGAGCCGATCCCGTTTCGCTTGGGCGAGCGGGTGCGCGTGACCCTCGTCAACGACACGATGATGCCGCACCCGATTCACCTCCACGGCCATTTCTTCGAGCTGGTCACCGGGCACGGCGCGTTCGGCCCGCGCAAGCATACGGTCAACGTCCCCCCCGGCGGAAAGATGACCTTCGACGTCACCGCCGATGCCGCCGGCGACTGGGCGTTCCATTGCCACAACCTTTACCACATGACCGCCGGGATGATGCGCGTCGTCACGGTCCGCCCGCTCACGGGAGTTACGCAAAATGACGCGTCCTAAACTCATTTTCCTGGCCGCGGGCGCGAGCCTGTTGTTGGCGGTCCCGGCCCAGGCCCAGCATCAGGGTCACACCATGCCGATGCCGGCCAAGAAGCCGGCGGCGAAAAAGCCAGCAGCGAAGAAGCCCGCAGCGAAAAAACCGTCCGCCAAAAAGCCCGTCGCCAAAAAGCCGGCGGTCAAAAAACCGGCGGTCAAGAAACCCACGGCGAAGAAACCCGCGGTGCGGAAGTCTCCTGCCAAGCCAGCGGCGTCATCGACTGCCGACCCGCACGCGGGCCACGACATGTCGCAGATGCCGGCGTCGCCTTCGACTCCCGAGTCGCCGGCAGTTGATCCTCATGCGGGTCACGACATGTCTACGATGCCGGCCGGGTCCGTCCCGGTGCCTGATCCGCACACCGGCCACGATATGGGTGCGATGGACAACAGCGCCCCGCTCGGGACGGATCTGCCGGCCGGCAATGCGCCTCCGCCCCCGGTGCCAACCGCCAATGCCGCGGATGCGATATATGGTGCGCCGGCCATGGAAATGGGCCGGCACCACCTCAACCATTTTCACGGTGGGCAAAAACTGTACCAGGTGATGGCCAACATCGCCGAGGCGCAGTTCGGCAAGGGGCCGACCGCCTTCGAATGGGACGTCGAGGGCTGGTATGGCGGTGATATCAACCGCCTGCAGGTCAAGAGCGAGGGCGAGGGCGCATTCGGCGGCCCGATTGAAAAGGCCGAGGTGCATGCGCTCTACAACCACGCGATCGGGCCCTATTTCAATGTGCAGGGCGGCGTCCGCTATGACTTCAAGCCAAACCCGTCGCGGGTCTATGCGGCGTTCGGGTTTGAGGGGCTCGCCCCAAGCTTTTTCGACGTCGAAGGCACGCTGTTCCTGTCGAACAAGGGCGAGCTGATGGCGCGCGCAGAAGGCTATTATGACCAGCGCATCACCCAGCGCCTGATCCTGCAGCCGCGCGCCGAGCTCAACTTCGCCGCGCAAAGCAGCCGGGAAATCGGAGTCGGTTCTGGCCTCAGCGATGCCGAGCTTGGGCTTCGCCTGCGCTATGACATCCGCCGCGAGTTCGCGCCGTATGTCGGCGTCCAATATCGCCGAGCGTTCGGTGCCACGCGCCGCTTCCTTCGCGAAGAGGGCGAGGAGGCCGGCGGATGGAGCCTGCTGACCGGCGTCCGTGTGTGGTTCTGACACGCCAAAGGAGATCCGACATGCGTTTTCCGATCGATCAGGCAGCACTCCGTATCACCCTTGGCTCGGCGTGGTTTGCGCTGTTGATTCTTATCGCGCTGCTCATCGCCGCGTCCGCTCCGGCTTGGGCGCACACCGATCACAAGAAGAAAATGGAGGCGGCGGCCAAGCTTGTGCCACCCGTTCCTCAGACGGGTGCGCCGGCAGCGGCGATCACCGATCCCAAGCCTTCGAAATTGAATGAGACGATGGAAGCTGGGGCCGAGGAGCGCCCAATGATGAGCTTCGAACGACTGCTCGACTGGCTCGGTCGGCTTCACCCCAGCACCGTCCATTTCCCACTGGCGTTCATCCCCGCCGCCCTGTTCACCGCGATCGTCGGCCGGCGCCGGCCGGGATTCGACAAGCCGGTGCAATTTCTGGTGGTCGCCGGCGGGATCATGGCGCCGCTTGCCATGATCGTCGGATGGCTCGGTGCCGGCTGGGTGCTGACGGACGTGGATCCGCTCATGCGATTCCATCGCTGGCTCGGAACCGGCATCGGCGTGCTTGCCTTCGGTCTTGCGATATGGGCGTGGAAACGCCCGGAAAGCGACAGAAGCAACGGCATGTTGGTCGGGCTGACCATCCTTACCGCGGCCCTGTTCGTGCAGGGATGGTTCGGCGGAGCGATGATTCATGGCGTGGACCATCTGAACTGGTAGACCACGGCGTCCGGGGTACCAAAGCAGCGCTGAGACGTTTCGGCTGTATCCCACAGGAGAGTGTCATGCCGATCAAGGTCGTCGCGATCAACGCCACGCTGAAGAAGAGCGGCAAGGAGCCAAGCTCGACCGACGCGATGATCGCGCTGATAGGGAGCTATCTTGGAGGCCATGACGCCGAGCTGGTCGAAACGATCCGGCTCGCCGACCATGATCTTCATCCCGGCGTCACCAGTGACGAAGGGGAGGGCGACGAATGGCCGGCAGTCCGGGCGAAGATCGTCGCCGCCGACATTCTCATCTTCGGCACGCCGATCTGGATGGGACAGCCGTCAAGCATCGCCAAGCGCGCGATGGAGCGGATGGACGCGTTCCTAAGCGAGACCGACGATGCCAAGCGGACCCCGGCCTATGGCAAGGTCGCGATTTTCGCGATCGTCGGCAATGAGGACGGCGCCCATTTCTGCACCGCGGCGATGGCGCAAAGTCTCAACGATGTAGGCTGGACCATCCCCGCGGCTTCGGCTTGTTATTGGGTCGGAGAGGCGATGAACCACAAGGACTTCAACCAGTTGCCGGAGGTTCCCGAGGTTACTCGCAAGACGGCGAAAATGGTCTCCGCCAACGCCGTCCACCTCGCGCGGCTACTCAAGCAAAGTCCCTATGCGGGGATGGGCGCCTGACCATTGCGGGGGGCGGCACTGCCCCTTAAGTGAGCGCGATGAGCAACATTATCTCCACGCGCCTGCTAATCCTGGGCTCCGGCCCGGCGGGAATGACCGCCGCAATCTATGCCGCGCGCGCCGGCCTGTCGCCGATCGTGGTCCAGGGAATCCAGCCCGGTGGCCAGCTAACCACGACCACCGACGTCGAAAATTATCCCGGCTTCCGCGATGTCATCCAGGGTCCGTGGCTGATGGAAGAAATGCAGGCGCAGGCCGAGCATGTCGGGACCAAGATGGTGTGGGATCATGTGGGCGAGGTGGACCTGTCGCGGCGGCCGTTCGTGCTCAGGGGTGACAGCGGCGAATATCATGCCGATACGCTGGTCATCGCCACCGGAGCGCAGGCCAAATGGCTCGGGCTTCCGTCGGAAGAGCATATGAAGGGCAAGGGCGCTTCGGCCTGCGCGACCTGCGACGGATTTTTCTATCGCGGCAAGAAGGTCGCGGTGATCGGCGGCGGCAATACCGCGGTCGAGGAAGCGCTTTACCTGACCAACCACAGCCATGACGTGACTCTGATCCACCGCCGCGACAGTTTCCGTGCCGAGAAGATCCTTCAGGACCGGCTGTTCGCCAACCTGCACATCAAGGTGGTGTGGGACAGCGATGTCGTCGAATTCGTCGGCGGCGGGACCCCCGAAGTGCTGGTCGGGCTCGACCTGCGCAACCGCAACAGCGGCGCGGTCAGCCGCATCGACGTCGACGGCGCGTTCGTGGCAATCGGCCATTCGCCGGCAACCGAACTGTTCAAGGGCAAGCTGCGGCTCGACGACGACGGCTATATCGCGGTGGAGACCGGGACGACGCGGACCTCGGTCGAGGGCGTGTTCGCGTGCGGCGACGTGATGGACAAGCTCTACCGTCAGGCGGTCACCGCTGCCGGAACGGGCTGCATGGCCGCGCTCGACGCCGAACGGTTCCTGGCGGCGGAAGAGTTTGAGGCGCTTCAGGCCGCGGAGTAGCAAAACTGTTCCCCGGCGCAGGCCGGGGCGCAGGAGCCCGAAGGGCTTTGCGGCGATGTAATCATACCGGCTCACGCCGGCCTGCGCCGGGGAACACCTAAACCAGCGTCTTGCGCCGCACGAACGCCAGCAACGTTCCGAAGGTCGCGAAATCCTCGGCTTCGACGTCGTCGTCCTCGATCAATATCGCGAGCCGCTCCTCGAGCCCGGTGAGCAGGGTCGCCACCGCCATCGAATCGAATTCAGGCAGCGCACCGAACAGCTCGGTCCGATCGGTGAAGGCCGCAATGCGCGAGGGCGCCAGGCCGAGCGTGTCGGCGAGCAGCGCGCGCAGCGTGGTCTCGGCCTCGTCCCAGTCGCTGCGCGCCACGCCATTGCCCCTGTTCGCGAAATGCCTCGCGCCCCTAGGCAAAGCCTCGGCGCTAGGCAAGCTTTGCGCTGATGAGGTAGGCGAGAGCGGTGACGCCCGATCCCACGCCCTTTCCGCTCGACCATCTGACGCTGCGCGGGGAGCGCGGGGCGCCGGCGCTGACCGTTGGCGAGGCGACGCTGAGCTATGCCGAACTTGACGATGCGGTCGGGCGCAATGCGGCGGCTTTGCTTGCCCGCGGGCTGGTGCCCGGCGATCGGGTGGCGAGCTGGATGGGCAAGACGATGCTGGCGTGCGTGCTGCCGCTGGCGGCGGCGCGGGCAGGGTTGGTGCATGTGCCGATCAACCCGGTGCTGCGGAGAGCGCAGGCGGCGCATATCCTCGCGGATGGCGGAGCGCGACTGCTGATCGCGAACGGTGCTCGGCTCGACAGCCTGGAGGATGGCGATCTGGGCCAGGCCGCGCCGGTCGCGCTCGAAGCCTGGCTTGCCCCCGGCCCGGGATTGCCTCCCTCGTCATGCAACACCGATACTCTCGCCGCTTTGCTTTACACCTCGGGATCGACCGGGCGGCCCAAAGG
>JALYQH010000080.1 GCA_030855945.1 Pseudomonadota bacterium
TGCCAATAATGATGCCGCGCTGGGCGCACGGCTCGCCGAATGGCGAGCGCGCCAGACCGATGCGGTCCCCGAACAGCCCGAATGATGCGGCGATGAGGCTGGCGCCGGGATCGACCATCGGCATTGTCGGCGGCGGCCAGCTTGGCCGAATGCTGGCGATGGCTGCGGCGCGGATCGGTTATCGCTGCCATATCTTCGATCCGCATTATGCGCCCTGCGCAGCCGAGGTTGCCGCGCGGTTCACACGCGCCGCGTTCACCGACGAAGCGGCACTCAACGCGTTCGGCGAGGCCTGCGACGTCGTCACCTACGAATTCGAAAATTTGCCCGTAGGCCCGCTGGCGGTGCTCGGCGACAAGCTTCGGCCAGGCACGCGGAGCCTCGAAGTCGCGCAGGACCGCGCGGTCGAGAAGCGGTTCATCGAAGGGGTTGGCGCGCGCATCGCTCCATGGCGAACGGTCGACGGTCCCGCCGACATCCTCGCCGCGTTCGAAGCGCTTGGCGGGCCGATCCTGCTCAAGACCCGGCGGCTCGGCTATGACGGCAAGGGCCAGGCATGGGTCCATGACACGGGCGAAGCCCTTGCCGCGTGGGAGTCGATCGGCCGGCAACCGGCGGTGGCCGAGGCCCGAATGGTGTTCGACGCCGAATATAGCGTGATCCTGGCGCGCACTGCGGCGAGCGAGACGCGTGCTTTCCCCATCAGCCGCAATCGCCATGACGGCGGAATCCTGCGCCAATCGACCGTTCCCGCGGGCCAGCCAATCGACCGTCAGGCGGCCGAAGCCACCAGGCAAGCCGAGGCGCTGGCGGAGACGCTGGGCCACGTTGGCGTTCTGACGGTCGAGTTTTTCGCCCACGCCGAAGGCCCGATCGTCAACGAAATCGCGCCGCGCGTCCACAATAGCGGGCATTGGACGATCGAGGGCGCGGCGACCTCCCAGTTCGAGCAGCATTTGCGCGCGATATGCGGGCTGCCGCTCGGCGACACCTCGCTGGTGACCGGCATGGCAAGCATGGAAAATCTGATCGGCCCGGATGTCGAGCGGTGGGACGCGCTGATCGCCGAGCCGGGCGCCCATGTTCATCTCTACGGCAAGGGCGAGGCGCGCCCCGGCCGCAAGATGGGACATGTCACGCGGTTAGGGTAATCCTCCCCTCGAAGAATGGGGGGAAGATATCGAGTCTAACGCGGCTCGATCACTTCGACCGGCATGCCCAGCTTCGCCAGCTGCGGGCGAACTTTGGCGGCATCGCCGACGACCACCCACACAAAGCCGGTCCGCGCGACCGCGCCGCGGATGGCACTGTCGACCGACGCCCTTGTTTGCGCGCGATAACGACCGGCGAGCGTCTCGTAATAATTGTCGGGACGGTCGAGCAGGTCGTTCGACATCATTGCCGACAGCACCGCGCGCGAGGTCTCGAACTGTCCGGGAAGCTCGTTGATGCTGTTGGTCGTGGCCCGCGTCAGTTCGTCGGCCGTAATTCCGCGGCTGCCGAGGAAGTCGCCGATCTGGGCGTCGAGGGCGGCGATCGAATCGGCGGTGCGGTCGGTCTGGACCGGCGCGTTAATGATGTACGGCACGCTATTCTCGCGGATCGCGATCGAGCCGCCGACGCCGTACGACCAGCCCTTGGATTCGCGCAGGTCCATGTTCATCCGGCTGAGGAAATCGCCACCGAGCACGAAATTGCCGCTTCCGACATCGAGCAGATCGGCCTTGGGCTGGAGCGTCGTTAGCTGGCCGCCGCTGATCACGGACTGCGGCGATCCCGGACGGTCGATCAGGACGATACGCGACGCCGCCGGACGCGGCGGAGCGGCGCCGAACGCCTTGACGCCCTTGGCGACCGCAGGCGCCTGCCAGCTGCCGAACTGAGCGTCGATCATCGGCAGGATTTCCGCGAGCGGACGATCCGAAACCACGAAAATCTTGACATTGTCGGCCCGGATCCAGCGATCCTTGAACGTCAGCAGATCTTCGCGCGTCGCCGAGGTGATCGCGCTGGCATCTCCGCCGCGAAGCGCCGCATACGGATGGCCGGCCCCGTAGAGCAACGCCGGAAGCGCCCGCGCGGCGATGCCGTTGGGGTCTTTTTGCAATTGCGAGATCGCGGTCAGCGACTGATTCTTGACCCGCGCCAACGCGGCGGGAGCGAATGCCGGCGCCTTGACCATGTCGCCGACCAGCGCGAGGCTGGGGGCGAGGTTGGCCGACAGCGCGGACATGATCACCGTCGAGCGGTCGAGGCTGCTTGAAGCTCCGATATCGACGCCGAGCTGCTCCTTGGCTTCAGAAAAAGCCTGCGCGTCGAGCGTTTCCGTGCCCTCGTCGAGCATACCGAACATCAGGCTCTGGAGGCCCCGCGCCGAAGCCGGGTCCGCGGCGTCGCCAGCATCGAACGAGAGTGCCAGCTGGGTGACGGGAACGGCGTTGCGGTGGGCGTAATCGACCTCAATGCCATTAGCGAGGCGCGTGTGGGTGATGTCCGGGAAGTCGAGCGCGGTGAGCTGGCCGACCGCCGGCACCGGGCGCTCGGGCCCGCGCGGTGCGGCAGTCCGGCTCGCCGGAATCTTGCCGTCTGGCGTGAACTTGGTCTCGACGTAAGGCGGCCGCTCGCCCGGCTCGAGCTTGACCGACAGCGCCGGGCGGGTCAGCCACTGGCGCATCGCGGCCTGGACCTCGGCCGGGGTGATGCTGGCGTAGGTGGCGAGGTTCTTTTTGTAGAATTCGCTGTCGCCGGTGAAGGTCTGGCCCTCGGCGAGCGTGACCGCCTTGCCGCCAAAACCACCAACCTGCTCGAGCCCGCGGATTCGTCCGCCGACCTCGTTCAGCGCGGCGCGCTGTACCTCGGCCTCGGTCGGGCCCTCGGCGATCAACTCGGCGACGAGCTCATCGAGCCGCTTTTCAACCAGTGCCGGCTCGACACCGGGCTTGACCGTCGCTTCGACATAGAAAATTCCCAGCCGCTGCAGCGCATACATGCTGGCCGATGCCGAAACCGCAAGCTGCTCGTCGCGCACCAGGACCTTGTCGAACCGCGAGCTGGCGAGACCGCCGAGGACCGAGCCGCCGACATCCAGCGCGACCAGTTGACGGTCGAGCAGGCCGGGCACGGTCCAGTAACGCGACACGGTGGTCGTCGCGACGCGGTCCTGCATCACCAGGCTCTTCGGCGCGGAGAGCGTCGGAATCGCCGCTTGCGCCGGCGTATTGACCGGGCCGCGCGGGATGGCCGCGAAATATTTCTCGACAAAGGGCCAGGCGGTGGCTGCGTCTATGTCGCCGGCGAGCACCAGCACGGCATTGTTGGGGCCATATTTGTCGCGGAACCAGTTGCGGGTGTCGGCCAGGCTGGCGGCGTCGAGGTCGGCCATCGATCCGATTGCCGAATGGCGATAGGGATGTCCCTCGGGGAACAGGTTCTTGAGCACTTGCTCGAACACCAGCCCGCCGGGCCGATTGTCGCCGGAGCGCTTCTCGTTCTGGACGACGCCGCGCTGATTATCGAGCGTTCCTTGCGTCACCGCGCCGAGCAGATAGCCCATGCGATCCGATTCCATGAACAGCGCGCGGTCGATCGCACCGCTCGGAACGGTCTGGAAATAGTTGGTGCGGTCGAACGAGGTCGTGCCGTTATAGTCGGTCGCACCGATCTGCTGGAGATAGGTGAAGAAGTCGCCGGGAAGGTTCTCCGACCCGTTGAACATCAGATGTTCGAACAGATGCGCGAAACCGGTCTTGCCCCTGGGCTCGTCCTTCGAGCCGACATTGTACCACATGCTGACGCCCACCACCGGCGCTTTGCGATCCTCATGGACGAGGACGGTCAGGCCATTGGCGAGGCGGAACGTCTCGTGGGGGATCGCCACCTGGCTGACGAGGGTGGAGACCGGGACCGGTTCGTTGCTCACCGGCGGCGCAAGCACGGCGGCGGGTGGCGCGTCGGCGACGACCATCGGCGCGGTGCGCGGGGCGGTGGCGCAGGCGGCGAGCAGCGACGTGCCGGCGAGAAGAAGGGTGAGGCGACGCACGGAATTGGACATGTAGGAGGTTCCTGGGTTGATGCGACGCAAGCCTACCCCAGACGCAGAATGACGCAAGCCGCTTCGACCGGCGAGCTTCGCTGAGCGAAGAACCGCGGTTCAGGAGACGCCGTGCTCCGCCGCCTTCGAGCGCAGACCGGCGCCGATGTCGTCATCCTCGATCCGGCGGTAACGGGCCATCAGCAGGCTGACCAAGCCGAACAGCATCAATCCGCCGGCGATCAGCTTGAACAGCGTCTTATGGTCGTTCTGGACCAACGCCAGCGCGTCGCCGAAACCGCGCACGCGCTCCCCGTCGAGACCGGCCTTGACGAAGAAGTATCCGACCATCGCGACAATGATCGCCCGCGCCGCATAGCCGATTTGGCCGGCTGGCCTCACGAGCGGAGGGGCGCCGGGCATTTCTTCCATGAACTTCGCTTTATAGGCGATGACGAACTGCGCTGCGGCGACGCCGAGCACGGCCAGCCCGACGACGATCAGCAACAAATCCCCGCCAGCCGCTTGGCTCGCCTGGGTCGCGGCCTCCTGCTGGGTCCCGCCCGACCCCGACGCCTGCCCCGACTCAGCAGCGCCGCCGCCGTCGAACAATTGCTTGGCGGCGGTGAAAGCGAGCAGCCAATAGCCCAGTCCGCCGATGGCCCGCGCGGTGCGGATGACATGGCCCTTGGGCTCGCTGCCCTCTTGGTCGAGATCGACGATCGCCGAATAGATTTTGTAGAGCCCGTAGCCGAACAGCCCGACCGTGAGCAGGGCGAGCAGGGGCGCGCCGCCGGGGAGGCCCTCGAATGCCTTGACCGTCTCTCCGGTCGATAGCGCCTTGCCGGTCGACAAAGCGAGCCACCCGAGCAGCAGATAGACCAGCCCGCGCGCCGCATAGCCAAGCCGCGCCCATGTCTCGATCCGCCGCATCCGGTTCATTTCGCTCTCCCTGTCGGCGGTTGAGACGGTTGAGGGGGCGTAACGGTTCCGCCCATGACAGCGATGAAGCGAGATGCTAGCGGGCCGCGCTATGACGACCGACCTGAACAAGATCCGCAACTTCTCGATCATCGCGCATATCGACCATGGCAAGTCGACGCTCGCCGACCGGCTGATCCAGACGACCGGGGGCCTCACCGCGCGCGAAATGTCGAGCCAAGTGCTTGATAACATGGACATTGAGAAAGAGCGCGGGATCACGATCAAGGCGCAGACGGTCAGGCTCGAATGGAAGGGCCACGAGCTCAACCTAATGGACACCCCCGGCCACGTCGACTTCGCCTATGAAGTGTCGCGCAGCCTGGCCGCGTGCGAAGGCGCGCTCTTGGTCGTGGACGCGGCGCAGGGGGTCGAGGCGCAGACGCTGGCGAACGTCTATCAATCGATCGAGCATGACCATGAGATCGTGCCGGTCATCAACAAGATCGACCTCCCCGCGGCCGAGCCCGAAAAGGTCCGCGCCGAGATTGAGGAAGTGATCGGGCTCGACGCGTCAAACGCGGTGCTGACCAGCGCCAAGTCCGGCATCGGCATCGAGGAAGTGCTCGACGCGATCATCGCGCGAATCCCCCCGCCCAAGGGCGACCGCGGCGCGCCGCTGAAAGCGATGCTGGTCGATTCATGGTACGACCCCTACCTCGGCGTCGTCATCCTGATCCGCGTCATCGACGGCGTGATCCGCAAGGGCCAGGAAATCATGTTCATGGCCGCGGGCACGCGCCACCTGGTCGACCGCGTCGGCTGCATGCGCCCCAAATTGGAAGTGCTGAACGAACTTGCCGCGGGCGAAATCGGGATCATCACCGCGCAGATCAAGGAAGTCGCCCAGACCCGCGTCGGCGACACCATCACCGACGCCAAGCGCCCCGCAGCCGAAGCCCTGCCGGGCTTCAAGGAAGTCCAGCCGGTGGTGTTCTGCGGCCTCTTTCCCGTCGATGCCGCCGACTTCGAAAAACTCCGCGAAAGCATTTCCAAGCTGCGCCTCAACGACGCCAGCTTCAGCTTCGAGACCGAGTCCAGCGCCGCGCTCGGCTTCGGCTTCCGCTGCGGCTTCCTCGGCCTGCTCCACCTCGAGATCATCCAGGAGCG
>JALYQH010000090.1 GCA_030855945.1 Pseudomonadota bacterium
TCCACGAACCGCACAACCGCGAGGCACTCGCCGACCTGCTCGCGCTGGCCAAGCCCGCCGCCTTCGTCTCAACCGCGCGCATCACCGAATGGACCGGCAAGACGATCGTCTTCACCGGCACGTTGGAAACCATGAGCCGCGACGAAGCCAAGGCCCAAGCCGAGCGGCTGGGGGCGCGGGCGGCGGGGAGCGTTAGCGCAAATACGGATTTGGTTGTCGCAGGGCCAGGCGCGGGGTCGAAGCTCAAGAAGGCGGCGGAGTTCGGGGTGCGGGTGGTAGCCGAGGCGGAGTGGGCCGAGATTGTGGCGGAGACATTCCCTTAGGTGTCACGCCCCGCTCGCAAGTTGCGGGAGAAAGCGTACAGGTCAGACAGCAACCGTTGAGTGTGTCTGGCCTCTGCCAAAAGCGTATCGGTATTCCAGTCGTTGGAGCCATTTCTTTCCAAATAAAAAAATGACTCAGTGTGACCGACCACCTCGGTTATTTGATTTTCCTCGTCGACTATAATGGTCGTTCTTCCACCGCCGTAAACAGGCGATCCGTGAGCAATCGAGTCCCGATTTCGTTCGGCCAGTCTGATACGCTTAGCAAGCTTGCTCCATTCATCGAATTCCCCGGACTTCGTTAACTTCAGAAGGTCGCCGATGACCTTGCATCTCCGGTCTAGGGTACGGATCGAGCCAAAAATCGCGTTCACTTCTCCGTCAGAGAGTTTCACAAGCTCTGAGAACACGTTGCTTAAATGATCAAACACTTGCTGGAAGCGAATTATGCAAATGCCTGCAAATCCGTAAAATCTTAGTTCCTCTAAGTGACTTTTTTTGATCGTAATTAGCGTATCGACATTTTCCGAGACTGCAGTTTCATCCACACTAGTCTCCAGATTCTAAGATTTGCTTTCCAGCACCAGCACACACCACTCGCCCTCACCTCGCTCGACGACCCGCATCCCGATCGCCTCATAGATCGCGATGACCGCGTCGGCTTGCGTATTGAGCAGGCCCGCCAGCACTACGCTCGTCCCCGGCGCGACGCTCTTGGCGAACGCGGGGGCAAGCTCGATCAGCGGGCCGGCGAGGATGTTGGCGATGAGCAGGTCGAAGGGGCTGCGCGCCGCGATCAGCGCATGGTCCATGCCGTCGGCGACGCCGAGCAATAGCTCGCCCGGGGCGTGGCCGATGGTCACGCCGTTGATCGCGGCATTGTCGGCGGTGACGTCGATGCTGATCGGGTCGATGTCGGTGGCGATCGCCTTGGCCTCAGGCCAAAGCTTCATCGCGGCGAAGGCGAGGAGGCCGGTGCCGGTGCCGATGTCGGCGACGTTGGTGAAGCGCTTCCCCGCTACCTCGAGCCGGTCGAGCGCGGCGAGGCACCCCGCCGTCGTGTCGTGCTGGCCGGTGCCGAAGGCGAGCCCGGCGTCGATCTCGAACGGACAAGCGCCGTCGGGGATCGCTTGACGATGGACCGGCGTGTGGACGAAGAAGCGGCCGGCGCGGATTGGTTCGAGCCCGGCCTGGCTCATCGTCACCCAATCATCCTCGCCGAGTTGCTCAATTTCCGGCGCGGCACCGGCGGCGAGCCGCGTGAGGGCGGTGAGGTCGGCGTCGGTCGGGCGATCGGAAAAATAGGCATGGAAGCGCCAGTCGTCCGGGGCGTGCGGATTGGGCTCGTCAGCGACGATCACCGGCGTGGACTCGGAGTAAGGAAACAGCTCCTCGCTTTCGGGCAGCGCCTCGGCTTCGGCGCGGGTGCAGTGGAGGGTGACGCGCCAGCTCATGAAACCCCACTTCCGTCATGCCCGCGAAGGCGGGCATCCCGCTTCATTTGTTCAAATCCTCAAACCGATCGAGCCAGTCCGGATTCTGCTCTTCTATCAATCGGATTTTCCAATCCTGCCGCCACTTCTTCAAAGCTTTTTCGCGCGCGATAGCTGTCGTGATGTCGTCGTGCCATTCGCCCATCACTAACCGGCACAGCCCATAGCGAGCGACGAACTCTTGCGGGTTGTCGCGGTGCTGCGCAATCCTGGCCGGCAAATCTGCCGTCACGCCAGTATAGATGGCGCCGCGATAGCGGTCGGACATCATGTACGTCCAACCGCCCTTCAAAGCGGGACCCCCGCCTCCGCGGAGGTGACGAGTGAGTGGCTGGTCATTTCGCAGAAGCCTCTTTCGCCAGCCGTTCGTCGAGGCGTTTGGTCAGGCTGGCGGCGTAATTCTTGCAACCCTCGACGTCGAACAAAGCCTGCTGGCCGGTCATCCGCTCCTTCATCGCGCTCGCCGACGGGTGCGGGGTTAGCAAAATCTCGCAGCGGGTGGCCGCGACCTTGGCAATCGAGGCGCGGTAGGCGGCCAGGTAGGCGGGGTGGTCCGAAAACTTGTAAGCATCGCTGCTTACCGGCGACAGGCTGTCGGCATAGACCAACGTCCGGCACACCCCGCCGTCGCAGCTTTCCCAGCGCCAACTAAGCGCGCCCGCCGTGTGACCGGGCGTTGCAATGGCGCTCAGCATCAGATTGCCGAGGCGGACCTCATCGCCGTCCCCCACGGTGCGGCCGACAGTGGTGGGAGCGAACGGCTTGTGCATCCCCGCCTGGGGATCGTCGGCACTGTTCACCCCGCTTTCAAGCACCGGTCTGGCCGGAGCCGATGCGACCAGCGTCGCCCCGGTCAGCTGCTGGAGGCGCGCGGTTCCGCCGACATGGTCGAAATGCTCATGGCTGTGGAGGAGATATTTTACGTCCTTGAGGCTGAGCCCGAGCGACCGGATGTTGGCCGCGATCACTTCGGCGCCTTTCTCCGTACCCCCGTCGATCAGCACATGGCCGTCGCTGCCGGTGATCAGGATGGCGGAAATGCCGCAGGTGCCGACGAGGTAGGTGTTGGCGTGGATTCGCACCGGCGGGGCGGGCTGGTCCCAGTCGGTGGAATCGCCGCACGCCTTGGCCCAGGCCGGACCGGCGCTCTCGATCGGCGCCCTGGGACGCTCGATCTGGCGTGGGGTCTTGCCGAGAGGGATGAATATCTGCTGGGCGGCGAGCGCGAGGGCGAAAGCGCTAGCGAACATAGCTTGCTCCATTGACGTCGATCACCGCTCCGGTGGCGGAAGGGGGCGCGTCGATTGCGAGCCAGCGGATCGTCTCGGCCACTTCCTCCGCGCTCGCGACGCGGCCCAAAGGAATGTCGGCGATCACTTTTTCGCCTCCGCGCGATGCCAGATAATCCTCCGCCATGCCGGTCATGGTGAAGCCCGGGCAGACCGCGAAGGCGAGGATATTCTCGGCGGCATAACCGCGCGCGATGCTCTTGGTCATCGCGATCATGCCGGCCTTCGACGCGGCATAATGCCAGTGCTGCGGCGAATCGCCGCGATAGGCGGCGCGGCTGGCGACGTTGACGATTCTTCCGCCGCCACCGACGGAGGAGCGGAAGTGGGCGATGGCGTGGCGGCTGAGGTCGGCGCTCGCCTGGAGGTTGACGGTCAAGGTGCGGCCCCAGACGGCGTGCCAATCCGCGTCGGAGGCATTGTCGGCGACCGCTTCGAACACGCCGGCATTGTTGATGAGCACGTCTATTCGTCCGCTAAGCTGATCGAACGCCGCCTCCCACAGGGCACGTGGTGCGACCGGATCGGTGAAGTCGGCGGCGATAAGGCCATCGTTACCGACGGTCGATTGGCCCGCGACCTGATGTCCGGAGGCGCGGAGCGCGGCGAGCGCCGCGGCGCCGATGCCGCGGCTGGCACCAGTGAGGAGGATGTTCATGACGAGCCGACTAGCGCGTCAGGCGCTGAAAGTCAGGCCGCGAATTGGGCGGCGAATTCGGCGCTTGCCGTGGAGAAGCCGTCGATCTGCCCGGTAAAGTCCGAAAAATCCTTTTCGACCGCATCGATGCTGGCCGCGACATTTTCGGTATCGCTGCGGATTGCGGCAATGGTCGAGGACATCGAGTCGGCGGCGAGCGCGGTTTCGTCGACCGCTGCGGTGATCATCGTCACCGTCTGGGCCTGAAGCTCCATTGCCGCGCGGATTCGGCCGGCCGAGGTCTGGACTTCCTCGACCGTCGACTGGATCGAGCCATTGGCCTCGACCGTCTGCTTGGTCGCGTGCTGGATAGCGGTGATCTTCGCGGTGATGTCATCGGTCGCCCGCGCCGTCTGCGATGCAAGCGACTTCACCTCCTGGGCGACGACCGCGAAGCGCGACCGGCATCCCCGGCGCGCGCCGCTTCGATGGTGGCGTTGAGGGCGAGCAAATTGGTCTGGCCGGCGATGTCGCGGATCAGGCCGAGTATCGATTCAATCGCCTCGACATGGTTCGACAGAGCGCGTGAGACCTCGACCGCTTTCTCCGCCTGCCCGCTGGCGCGGACGGCCACGCCCGACGCAACCTCGACTTCGGTTCGCGCATCTTCGATGGCGCGGATCAGCCCGGCGGCGGTCTGCGCCGCCTCCCGCATCGCGACCGCCGATTGCTCGGCCGCGGCGGCAACTTCGCTCGTCTTGCCGAGCATCCCGCGCGCCGAGGTAGAGCTGGCATGGGCGCGTCCGAGCAGCCCCCGCGCGGTTTCGGCGGCGCCGCCGGCCATTTGCTTGACCTTGCCCTGGAACAGCTTGCTCTGGACGGTCCGCTCCGCCGCGGCGCGCTGCTGCTCGCAGACCGACACCTGGGCTAGGATGGTATCGGTCGAATAGAGGATCGTCTGGATCGTGGCCTCGATCAGCTGGTCGCGCTTGGCCGGATCGGCGGCAAAACGATCATTGATGCCATTGATGATCCGCGTCGCCATCGCCGCCCGCCTGGCGTTGAAATGCGGGACGCTCTGGCCCCGGGCAAACAGCTCGATGCCATGTTGAGCGATTCCGCGAAACCAATCGGCGTCGATGACCGCTCCGAAATGATCAGCGGCGAGGCGAACGCCAATGTCGCCGAATTGCTCGAAGGCGGCCGATTCGACCAGATCGCGCGCTTCGGTGAGAAGCAGGGCATTGTTGCGCTGGAAGCGATCGTCGGAAGCATAAGCACGAAGCCGGTTGGCGACCTGCTCGTCGCTCAGCGGCTGCAGTTTCTGGTCGTTCATGACGATCGATCCCCGGTTCAGGCGGCGAACTTCGAGACGAAGTCGCTAGTGGTCGAGCGGAAGTGGTCGATCTGCTCGCTGAAGCGGCCGAAACCCTGCTCGACCGAGTCGATGTCCTTGGCAACATTCTCGGTGTCTGAGCGGATCGCGGCGATGGTCGAGGACATCGAGTCGGCGGCGAGCGCGGTTTCGTCGACCGCGGCGGTGATCATCGTCACCGTCTGGGCTTGAAGCTCCATCGCGGCGCGGATTCGGCCGGCCGAGGTCTGGACTTCCTCGACGGTCAACTGGATCGAACCATTGGCCTCGACCGTCTGCTTGGTTGCGTGCTGGATGGCGGTGATCTTGGCGGTGATGTCGTCGGTCGCCCGGGCGGTCTGCGATGCGAGGCTCTTCACCTCCTGGGCGACGACCGCGAAGCCGCGACCGGCATCCCCGGCGCGTGCCGCTTCGATGGTGGCGTTGAGGGCGAGCAAATTGGTCTGGCCGGCGATGTCGCGGATCAGGCCGAGTATCGATTCAATCGCCTCGACATGGTTGGACAAAGCGCGTGAGACCTCGACCGCTTTCTCCGCCTGCCCGCTGGCGCGAACGGCGACGCCCGATGCAACCTCGACTTCGGTTCGCGCATCTTCGATGGCGCGGATCAGCCCGGCAGCGGTTTGCGCCGCCTCGCGCATCGCGACCGCCGATTGCTCGGCCGCGGCGGCAACTTCGCTGGTCTTGCCGAGCATCCCGCGCGCCGATGAGGAGGTCACCGTCGCCTGGGCGCGAAGCTGATCGCTTTCGCGGGTGCAATTCTGGACGACGCCGATCACTTTCTGATTGAACTCGCTGGCCTGCGCGGCCTGCGCCTTTTCGCTTTCGAAGCGGGTAATGGTGATCGCGTGATGAATGAAGGCGTCGATCTCGAGCGCCTGGATTTCGGACAGCGTGCGAGCAAATCGAACCTGTTCGGCTTCGTCACGAACGTGCGCGCGCAGCGCCGCAAATGCCGCCTCGGTCTCGGCGGCGACGCCGGCGAGCAAGGTTGAAAGCGTTAGCCCGTTGCTTAGCGCGCGGTCGACATATTCGCGCGCCTGTGAGGTCCATTCGCCGCTTTCGAGCCGTTCGAACTTCCCGGCGATATATGGCACGATGCGGGCCGCGAGCTGCTCGATCTTGGCGCTGTCGATCGGCTCGCGCACCTCCGGCGAGTTGGCATAACGGCGCCAGAATTCACGCGCCATGTCGGTGCCCGAGCCCTGGATATGGACCCAAAGCTCACGGGCACGTGCGGGCAGGTCGCCACTGGTGTCGTAAAGGCGAAGGCCCCTCACGAGGTCATAATTGCCGTTCGCTCCCTGAACCACGCTTGCCATAATCTGTCAGTCCCGCCTGAAATGCCCGTTGCCGGCCGCTTGTGCGGTCCAAATGGTTAAGGGGCGGTTAGCCGTCGGCCAATCTTGCTACTCGGAGCGATGGCTTCTAGGTGGGCACGGCCTTCCCCCTTTCGGCACCGAGGACCCATGACCGCACCAACGTCGCGACCCTTGTCGCCCCACCTCACTATCTGGAAATGGGGACCGCACATGCTGGTTTCGATCCTCCACCGAGTCACCGGCAACGCGCTGACCATCGCCGGCCTCGCGCTGCTGACATGGTGGCTGCTGGCGATCGCCGAGGGCGGCAGCGGCTATGGCGATCTTGCCACGGTGGCCCGCCACCCGCTCGGGATTGCGGTGCTGGTCGGACTGACCTGGGCCTTCTGGCAGCATTTCTTTTCGGGGCTGCGCCATCTGTTCATGGACATGGGCGCCGGGCTCGAGCTTCGGATCAACAAATTATTCGCGGTGCTCACCATCGCCGCCGCGGTTTTCGCAACGGCCGCGACCTGGTTTGTGCTGGTGGGAGTGGGTCGATGAGCCTCGGGACAAGCGCAACCCCGCTGGGCAAGGTCCGCGGTCTCGGCTCGGCCGAACATGGCGGCGAGCATTGGCTCGAGGAGCGCTTTACCAGCGTTGCACTGGTCCTGCTGTCGCTGTGGCTGCTCTTCTCTCTCATGCTGCTGCCCGACCTCGCCCAGCGCACCCTTACCGAATGGCTTCGCGACCCGTTCGCGGCGGTGCCGATGGCGCTGTTCGTGATCGCGGCGTTCAAGCACGGGCTCGACGGTATGAAGGTCGTCGTTGACGATTATGTTCATGACCATGGCAATCGCCTTGCCACGCACTTCCTGCTCACCATGGCTGCGGTCGCGGGCGCGTCGCTGAGCCTGTTCGCGCTCGCCAAGATCGCGTTCGGAGCCGCGTAGACATGAACGCCTACAAGATTATCGACCACGTTTATGACGTGGTCGTCGTCGGCGCCGGCGGGTCCGGACTTCGCGCGACGATGGGCGCGGGCGAAGCGGGGCTGAAGACGGCCTGCATAACCAAGGTATTCCCGACCCGAAGCCACACCGTTGCCGCGCAGGGCGGGATCGCTGCGAGCCTCGGCAATATGGGCCCCGACCACTGGACCTGGCACATGTACGACACGGTCAAGGGCTCGGATTGGCTCGGCGACCAGGACGCGATCGAATATCTGTGCCGCGAGGCGCCGGCCGCGGTTTACGAGCTCGAACATGCCGGGCTGCCGTTCAGCCGTACCGACGAGGGCAAGATCTACCAGCGCGCGTT
>JALYQH010000093.1 GCA_030855945.1 Pseudomonadota bacterium
GTTGGTCGCCGGCCTTCATCCGCATCACATTGCCGAGATAATTGGCTTGCGGGCCTTCGACCGAAACCGCAACTCCGACGCCAAGCGGTTGGTCGACGAACAGGCGCGTAAGGGTTCGCGGCGGCCAGGCGGGGGTGGCGGGCATTAGTTTGATACCGCGGTTGAGGCGTCCCTCAACGACCGCATCGGAAGGCGGTGCGAACGGCAGAATTTATAGGTGCCCCAACGTTCGACTTCCGCGCGGACGCCGTCGGCTGGCGGAACCATCCCAACCTTCTGGATATGATCGATCAATTGTCCCGATTGCACGTCCATGAACGCCACGCGGCCGCGTAGTTCATTGAGGGTGCGTAAAAGCGAAAAGCGAACCATCGGATCAAGCGGGATCGGTTTGCTGAGGCTGAGCAGGGCATGATCGGCGTCATCGTTGCGGGCCGTCAATGCCATCAGCGTGAGCGCCTGGGTATAATGCGCGCTCAATTTTGAGCGCAGTTTTTGATCGAGGTGTGAACTAATGCCGTCGTTGATCGTCGACCGCCAAGCACTGTCTTGATAGTCCTTACTAGGAAGCCGGACCACGTAGGTTAGGAAACCTTGGTCTGAATAAGTTGGAGCAGAGTTAAGCCGGGTTCCGCTGGACAGCAGCCGCTGCGTCAGCTCATCGATCTGCGCAATTACGCACGGGCTGACGACGCGCCATTCAACCGACCAATAATAATGGTCGGCAAGCTCATTCCGGATGGCCGCAGCCGCGAGACGCGCTTTCGCGGTCGACGACCGACCTTCAACCCATTGCTGCGCGCCGAGCGCGATCAGCACGCCAAGCGTGACGATCCCCAGCTCCCACGCCACCGCGCTCCAGCCGTTGGGAGGCTTCAGCTTTAACAGTCGGAACATGGCATCCCCCCGCGCGATTTGCGAATGCGTAGCGCGCGCGGGGAGGCTCGTCACGCCCGACGCTTGTGGCTATCGTTGCGTTTGGCACGTGGGGGAGGATGAATATTGGCCGGCGATGAACTGACTCCGATTATCGCGATGGGCCACAATTGCTGGCGCATCGCGCGCGCCGAACAGGCCAGCGTGATCGTGGATGCGGCCGATTATTATCATCACATCCGCGCGGCGATGGAGGCGGCCGAGAAGCGCATCTTCATCGTCGGCTGGGACTTCGATACGCGCATCGCGCTTGTTCCGGACGAGAATGGCGAGGGCGAGACGCTTGGCCATCTGTTCCTGCGCCTCGCCCGCGAAAAGCCCGAGCGGAAGATCGATATTCTCAAGTGGAATTTCGGCGCGCTCAAGCAGCTGTTTCACCCCAAGGCGCTGGTCTGGCTCTACCGCTGGTGGCGGACCAAATCGATCGACTTCCGGCTCGACAGCTCGCACCCGCCGGGCTGCAGCCATCATCAGAAGATCGTGGTGATCGACGAATCGCTCGCGGCCTGCGGGGGAATCGACATTTCGACGCGGCGCTGGGACACGTCGGGCCATGTCGACGACGATCCGCACCGCAAGCAGCCCGATGGCGATCCCTATCCGCCGTGGCACGATGCAACGATGCTGCTCCGCGGCGAGGTCGCCGGGGCGCTCGCCGACCTAGGGCGCGAACGGTGGAAGGCCGCGACGAGCGAGGAGCTCGAGCCGCTGGAGGCCTGCGAGTCGGTCTGGCCCGAGGGGCTGCCGGTGATGTTCGAACAGGTCGATGTCGCCATCGCCCGCACCAGCGCCGCCTACGACAGCCGCGCTGAGGTGCGCGAAGTCGAGACGCTGTTCCTTGACATGATCGCGGCCGCCAAGCGCTTCATCTATTTCGAGAATCAATATTTCACGAGCGGGAAGATCGCTGCGGCGATCGCCAAGCGCATGGACGAGCCCAATCCGCCCGAGATCGTGCTGGTGATGCCGCGCACCGCCGACGGCTGGCTCGAACAGAAAGCGATGGACGCCGCGCGGCTGAAACTGGTCGCGGCGATCGGCAAGGCGGACAAGACCGACCGCTTCCGCGTCTACGTTCCCGTGACCAAAGGCGGGACCGACATTTACGTTCATGCCAAGGTGTCGATCGTCGACGACCGGCTGCTCCGGGTTGGTTCGGCCAATCTCAACAACCGCAGCCAGAGGCTCGACAGCGAGTGCGACGCGATCATCGATGCCGCGCTTCCCGCCAACCGCGATTCAGGAGCGGCAATGACGGCGCTTCGTCACCGGCTGATCGCCGAGCATCTCGATTGTTCGCCCGAAGCCTTCGCGACCGCGGAGCGAGAGATGGGATCGATGGTCGATGCGATCGAGGCGCTGCGCGGCGGCGGCAAGACGCTCGACCTGCTCGAAATGGAGGAATTGGGGGACGTCGAGGAATTCATCGCGTCGAACGAATTGCTCGATCCCGAAAGCCCGGACGCGGTGCTCGATCCAATCGATCAGCGCGGCCTGAGCAAAAGCTGGGCCCGAGGCCGGGATTTGATCGGCAAGCGACTGGCGCGGCACAAGGCCGCGCCGCGCTAGATCATGATTTCGTTGCTGCGCTCGTCGGCGATCCGGACTTCGCTTTTGCGGCGCTCTTCCTCGGCGCGCATGCGGTCGGCCTTGAGCGAGCGCGCGGCAAGCGCGTCCCACGCGGCGGCGGCGCGCAAATGCCCGTCACGGACGTTGGCGAGGGTCGAGCCAAGCGCCTTGTCGCGCTCTTCGGTTGCGCGCGCCTGGTAGAAATTGGACTGAATCGACACGCGCCCTCCTATGTCGTCAAAAGCAAAAACCCGGCCCATCCAGTCTCCCGGATGGGCCGGGCAATTCCCCGCTCGAAAGTGGGGAGCCAATTAAGGCTTAGAGAGCCTTGAGGTTCGTGGCGCTCTCGCGGCCGCGACGATCGGGCTCCAGTTCGTACGAAACGCGCTGATCGCTCGCGAGCGAGCGCATGCCGGCGGCTTCAACCGCACTGATGTGCACGAACGCGTCGTTTCCGCCGCCGTCCGGAGTGATGAAGCCGAAACCCTTGGTCTCGTTAAAGAATTTGACAGTACCTTGCATAGTGGGATCCTTCCCGTGGCGCGGATCGCCAATCGATCCGCTTAGCTAGAAGCGGCTCAGAGGAAGGAAGAGAGCGATTTCTCGCCCGTAACCATCGTAGTGCAACTGGTAGCCCGAACCCTATAGCCGAGCGCTTGCAAAAACGCAAATTCGCAACATCTTTCAATGATTTCCGAATGCTACCAGGGAAGTCGGCGCGACGAATTTGCAGTCCGGCGGGCGGTGTCGGAAAGAATCGAGGATTTCAGCCGGCGGCGAAGCAGCGCGGCGCCTTCCGAGCTCATGCACACCAAGCGCACGCCGCCATCCGGAAGAGCTTCGATCGCCGACACGCCGATCGAGCGGTTCGAACATTGCTCGCGGGCTTCGACTTCGGTCATTTTCAGATTGATCGCTCGGCTCATCTAGGCATCCTTTGCGGTGGGGAAGGGGGAGCGCGGCGTCTCCCAGTCACAGCGAAGCCTACCGGCAATATCTCGAGTGATGGTTCCATCCTAGCACAGCTTGGCGAGAAGCGATAATCGCACTGGGTGACCTCCACCTCCGACACCGTTCCCGACAGTGAGCGCCGCGGCCTGATCGGCGCGCTTCCGGCGGCGCTTCGCCCCTATGCCTCGCTCATGCGAATCGACCGGCCGATCGGGACGTGGCTGCTCTATTGGCCCTGCGCCGCGAGCGTCGCCCTTGCCGGAGTCGGCGGGCGCTGGGCGCTGTTCGCCTGGCTTGCACTTGGCGCCTTCGCGATGCGGTCGGCCGGCTGCGTCTATAACGACATCATCGACCGCGAGCTCGACGCGCAAGTGGAGCGCACCCGGCTTCGTCCGCTCGCTTCGGGCCGGGTCGGCGTGCGCGCGGCGTGGGCACTTGCCGCATTGCTGTCGCTGCTCGGCCTGATCGTGCTGATACAATTGGAGCCCGCCGCGCAGATCGCCGCGTTGCTCAGCCTCGCACCGGTCGCCGCTTATCCTTTCATGAAGCGGATCACCTGGTGGCCGCAGGCGTGGCTCGGACTGGTGTTCGCTTGGGGAGCCTTGGTCGGCTGGCCGGCGGTGACCGGGGAGTTTGCACTGCCTGCTTTGCTGCTGTGGATCGGCACCATCTTCTGGGTGATTGGCTATGACACGCTCTACGCCATCCAGGACATTGAGGATGACGCGCTGGTCGGCGTGAGGAGCAGCGCCCGCGCGCTCGGCGCCCGCGCCCGGCTTGGAGTGGGGACTTGCTATCTTCTCGCCTTGCTTGGTTGGTCGGCGGCGATCTGGGCGGTCCGTCCGCAGGGGCTTGCACTCGCCGCATTATTGCCGGTCACGGTACATCTTGCAGTTCAAGTCGCGCGGACCGATCCCGCCGACGGCGCGGGCGCGCTCGCCGCGTTCCGCTCGAACCGTTTCGCCGGGCTATTGTTGTTCCTCGCCTGTCTCAGCGTCGGCTTGTCCACGTCCGCCTGAGCGCCTAACCGGCTCGCCATGCTCGACCCCGCCGCCGCCCGCGACAAGCTCGCCTCGCTAATCGACCTCGCCAGGCGCAAAGGCGCGGATGCCGCCGACGCCGTGTATGTCGGCGACCGCTCGACCTCGGTCGGGGTCCGATTGGGCGCGCTCGAGGATGTCAGCCGCGCCGAGGGGGAGGAGATTGGGCTTCGCGTGTTCCTTGGCAGCAAGAGTGCCGGCGTCGCGTCCTCCGACTTGTCTGCCGACGCCCTTGGCGCGCTGGTCGTGCGCGCGCTGGCGATGGCCGGCGAAGCGCCCGAGGACCGATATTCGGGGCTTGCCCCAGACGAGCTGCTACTGCGCGCGGACCCGGCCGATCTCGACCTCGACGATGGTAGCGATCCCGACCCCGCCGAGCTTCGCGCATTGGCGCTCGCCGCAGAGGATGCCGCGCGTTCGGTCGAAGGCGTAACCAATTCCAACGGCGGCAGCGCTTCGGCGTCGGCGGCGACCTTCGCGGTGGCTACCAGCCACGGCTTTGCCGGAGCGACCCGCGCTACAGGCTATAGCTGCTCGGCGAGCGTCGTCGCCGGTACCGGAGCGGACATGCAGCGCGACTATGGGTGGCACTCGGCGCGCCATGCCGCCGATCTTGAAGCGCCCGACGACATCGGCCGCCGCGCCGGAGATCGCGCCGCGGCGCGGCTCGGCCCGGTGCGGATCGCCGGCGGGACGATGCCGATCCTGTTCGACCCGCGCGTCGCGACCAGCCTGCTCGGCCATTTCGTCGCGGCGATCAGCGGCGCCGCCATTGCCCGCCAGTCGAGCTTTTTGCTCGACGCGCTCGGCAGCCAGGTGTTCGGCAAGGGGGTTACGATCCATGACGACCCGCTTCGCCCGCGCGGTCTTCGCAGCCGGGCCTTCGACGGCGAGGGGCTTGGGGTCGCGCCCCTCGACCTCGTTTCCGATGGAGTTTTGATGACGTGGCTCGCCGACAGCGCCGCCGCGCGCCAACTCGGCATTGCCCCGACCGGCCACGCCGTGCGCGGCGTGTCGGGCGCACCGGGGGCAGGGCCGTCGAACCTGACGATTGCCGCCGGGAGCCGCAGCCGCGAGGCGATGATTGGCGACATCAAGCACGGCATCCTGATCACCGAATTGATCGGGCAGGGGGTCAACGGAGTGACCGGCGACTATTCGCGCGGCGCGGCGGGGTTTCTCGTCACAAACGGCGAGATCGGCCCGCCGGTGTCGGAAATCACCATCGCCTCGAACTTAACGACGATGTTCGCAACCCTCGAGCCGGCCACCGACCTCCGCCTTCGCCGCGGAATCGATAGTCCGACGCTGCTGGTGCCGGAAATGACGGTGGCGAGCGCCTGAAAATCCTACCCTCGATTCCGTGGGGAGGGGGACCGCTCGAAGAGCGGTGGAGGGGCTTCTTCTAAGTCGGAGAAGCCCCTCCACCATGCTGCGCATGGTCTCCCTCCCGTGCAAATGCAGGGGAGGATTCTTAGCCGACCTTCTCCACTCCCAACCGCGGGATTTCGATTTTCGGGCAGCGGTCCATTACCACTTTCAGGCCTGCCGCTTCGGCGCGTGCGGCGGCTTCTTCGTTGACGACGCCGAGCTGCAGCCACACCGCCTTGGCGCCGGCCGCGATCGCTTCGTCGATGGCTTCGCCCGCTGCCGCCGGGCGGCGGAAGATGTCGACGATATCGATCGGCTCGCCGATCTGGGCGAGCTCCCGCCAGACATATTCACCGTGGACGTGCTCGCCGGTAATCTGCGGGTTTACCGGGATCACGCGATAGCCTTGGTCTTGCAGATATTTCATGACGCCATAGCTTGCCCGGTCCGGGCGGTCTGAGGCCCCGACCATGGCGATGGTTCGTGCGTTGCCAAGCAATTCGGCGATGTCCTCGTCACGCGTGAGCGGCATGAGATTCTCCTTCGCGCTCTCAATGCCTCAGGCGGCGATTGTCTCCAATTGCATTAGCAGCCGGCGGGCGAGCTCGGCGAAGGCGTCGGCGGCCGGGCCTTCGCCGGCGGCGGGCGGGAGTCCCGCGTCGGACGCCTCGCGCAGGCTTGCCGAAAGCGGCAATCGGCCGAGGAAGGCAACTCCCAGTTTGGCGGCGCTCGCTTCGGCGCCGCCGCTTCCGAACGGGTCGCTGTTTGCCCCACAATGGGGGCAAATATAGCCCGCCATATTCTCGATCAGCCCGAGCACGGGCACGCCGGTCTTTTCGAACAGGTCGATCGCCCGCGTCGCGTCGATCAATGCCAAATCCTGCGGGGTCGAGACGATCACCGCACCGTCAGGCCGCGCTTTCTGCATCATCGTCAGCTGGACGTCGCCGGTGCCAGGGGGCAGGTCGACGATCAATATCTCGGCATCGCCCCACTCACCCTGGATGAGCTGGGTCAGCGCGCCCGACGCCATCGGCCCACGCCAGGCCAAAGCCTGGCCGGCGGGGACGAGCTGGCCGATCGACAGCAAGCGCACGCCGTGCGCCTCGACCGGCATCAATTTCTGCTGCTCGGCCTCGGGGCGCTGGTGCGCGCCAAGCAGAGTTGGCTGCGACGGGCCGTAAATGTCGGCGTCGATCATCCCGACGCGCTTGCCGAGCCGCGCCAGCGCAACCGCCAGATTAGCAGCGAGCGTGGACTTGCCGACCCCGCCCTTGCCCGATCCGACCGCGACGATCTTTCGTTCGGGACGTGATGCGGTGAGCACAACGCGGACTTGCTCAACACCGGGGATCACGAGGGCTGCCGCCTTCAGCCGCTCCTCGAGCGCGCCGCGCTCGTCGGGGCTAAGATCGCTGGCATCAACAACCAGCGCGGCGATGTTGCCCTTGAGCTTGCTCGACCGGAGCCGCGCAGCGTCGGGATGCTCCAATAATGCCGAAAGCATGTCGTCATGAGCCATGCGCCGCGCCCATAATCGGCTTTTCGACCAGCGGCACTGTTTTTCGCGGCGCGGCACCCTATTATGGACTTATGAGCATATTTGAGGGCTGGGGATCGCGCGGGCGCGCCCTGTTCAACGACAGCAAGGGGCCATGGGGCTCGAGCGGCAAAGGCGGATCGGGCGGCGACGAGCCGCCGGTGCCGCCCAAGGGCCCTTGGGGCGAGCCGCCGAAGCGCGGCGCCGGCGGCGACCGCGGGCCGGTTGGGCGGAGCCCGGTCAGCTCGCTCGACGATTTCCTCAAGAAGAATCGCGACCGCTTCGGCGGTTCGGGCGGAGGCGGGAGCGGCGGCGGTCCGGCGAGCAGCCTCCAGAGTCCCGATCCTAAATATCTCTATTGGGGCCTCGGCGGCTTCGTCCTGCTGTGGCTGCTGTTCACCACCTTCCACAGCGTGGCGCCGGGGCAGAACGGCGTCGTCACCCGCTTTGGCAGCTACAGCCACACGCTGTCGCCGGGCATCGGCTTTACCCTGCCGTCGCCGATCGATCGGGTACAGAAGCTCGACGTCGAGGATATCCGCGAAGTCACGCTCGGCTCGGCCGCCGAGGAAACGCTGATGCTGACCGGCGACCAGAACATCATCGACATCGCCTATCAGGTTCGCTGGAATATCCGCGATCCTGAACAATATCTGTTCGAGCTGGCCGCGCCTGACGACACCATCAAGCAGGTCGCCGAAAGCGTGATGCGCGCGACCGTTGCCCAAGTCAGCCTTAACGACGCCATTGGCAACCGCCGCGGCGAGATCGAAGGGCGCGTCGCCGAGCAAATGCAACGGACGCTCGACGGCTATCAGTCCGGTGTCCTCATCCAGGGCGTCGCGATCAAGCAGGCCGATCCTCCCGCCGCGGTCAACGACGCCTTCAAGGAAGTCACCGCGGCGCAGCAGGAAGCCGAAAGCTATATCAACCAGGCCAATGCGTACGCGCTTCAGCTGCGCCAGAAGGCGCAGGGCGAGGCGACCGCGTTCGACAAAGTCTACGACCAGTATCGGCTTGCCCCGGAGGTCACCCGGCAGCGCATGTATTATGAAACGATGGAGCGAGTCCTGCAGAAGGTAGACAAGACGATCGTCGAGGCGCCGGGCGTGAACAGCTATCTGCCGCTTGGCAACCAAGGCCGAACCACCCCCGCCCCGGCACGGGAGCCCGCGCAATGATCGGCCTCATTCGCGCTCGCCCGCTGATGAGCGCTATCGTCGCTTTGCTCGTGCTGACGCTGATCTTCAGCACCTTGGCGATTGTTCGCGAAACTCAACAGGCGATCGTCGTCCGTTTCGGCAAGCCGGTGCGTATTGAAAACCCCTACAAACCTAATCAGCCATTCGGGCAGACCGGCGCCGGGCTCGCGTGGCGAATCCCGTTCGCCGATAATTTCGTGTGGATCGACAAGCGCGTCCGCGCGGTCGACATGGAGCGTCAGCAGGTGCTGTCGACCGACCAGCTCCGGCTCGAGGTCGATGCCTTTGCCCGGTATCGCATCGTTGACCCGCTGCAGATGTACAAAGCCGCCGGCACCGAAGATAAAGTCGAGCAGGCGCTGCGCCCGATTCTCGGCTCGGCGCTGCGCAACGAGCTAGGCCAGCGGCCCTTCTCCTCGCTGCTCTCGCCGGAACGTGCGGGGGTGATGGAGAATATTCGCGTCGATCTGAACCGTGCCGCCGCCCAATATGGCGCCGAAATTATCGATGTGCGCATCAAGAAGGCCGATCTGCCCGACGG
>JALYQH010000147.1 GCA_030855945.1 Pseudomonadota bacterium
GCTCAAGAGCTTCCTCGAAATGCGCGGCGCCGATGGCGGCAAGTGGGCTCGGATTTGCGCGCTTCCGGCGCTGTGGGTCGGGCTGCTTTATTCCGACGGCGCGCTCGACGCCGCGTGGGAGCGGGTCAAACATTGGACGATCGAGGAGCGCGAGGCGCTTCGCCATGCGGTGCCGCGCGAGGCGCTGACCGCTGCGGTGCCGGGCGGTGGGACGATGCGCGATCTCGCCGCCGAAGTGCTCGACATCGCCGCCGCTGGCCTTCGCGACCGCGCCCAGCTCAACGCGGCTGGCGACAATGAAAGCGGCTTTCTCGACCCCCTTCGCGACGTCGTAGCGTCAGGCAAGACCTTCGCCGACCGGCTGCTGGACCGATACCATGGTGAGTGGCAAGGCGACGTTTCACGCGTTTACGACGAATATAGTTTCTAAGGAGCAGCCGATGACCGAGCGCCGCACCCTTTACCCGGCGATCGAGCCCTATGAGTCGGGGATGCTCGAAGTCGGCGACGGCCATTCGCTTTACTGGGAACGGTGCGGCACCCCGGGCGCCAAGCCGGCGCTATTCCTCCACGGCGGGCCCGGCGGCGGATGCAGCGACGACCATCGCCGCCAGTTCGATCCGGCGCGCTACGATCTCCTGCTGTTCGATCAGCGCGGCTGCGGCCGCTCGACGCCTCACGCCAGCTTGGAGGCGAACACGACCTGGCATCTGGTCGACGATATCGAAAAACTGCGGGTCATGGCGGGCATCGACCGCTGGCTGGTGTTCGGCGGTAGCTGGGGATCGACCCTCAGCCTCGCTTATGCGCAGGCCCATCCCGAACGGGTTACCGAGCTGGTGCTGCGCGGCATCTTTCTGTTCGACCAGCATGAGATCGACTGGCTCTACCGGCGGGGCGGCGCGTCCGAGCTCTACCCCGACAAATGGGATGAGTTTCTCGCCGCCATCCCCGAGGATGAGCGCGGTGACCTGGTCGCGGCCTATCGCCGCCGCCTGACCGCCGAGGATAAAGCCGTGGCGCTGACCGCCGCCAAGGCCTGGAGCAAGTGGGAGGGCGAGGTCGTCACTTTGCTTCCCAGCCCGAAGACGATCGAGCGCTTCACCGACGATGATTTCGCAATCGCCATCGCCCGCATCGAGAATCATTATATGGCCAACCGGGGTTGGTTCGATCAGGGCCAGTTGCTCCGCGGGGCCGAGAAGCTCGCCGACATTCCGGGGATCATCGTCCAAGGCCGCCACGATTGCTGCACCCCGCCCCGCGCAGCGTGGGATCTCAACAAAGCGTGGCCATCGGCCGAGCTGGTGATCGTGCCCGATGGCGGCCACAGCTATGACGAGCCCGGCATCCTCGACGGACTGATCCGCGCCACCGATCGCTTCGCGGGCAAATAGACACAGGTCGGACAAAAATATCGAAGCCACTGGAAAAACGCACAAAAATGCGTAGTGGTGCCGAAATGAATATGTCCTGGGGGCTCCTTCACGCCGGTCTTCAGACCGTGCTCGACACCGCGCTCGATCCGGTCGTGGTCATGGGCACCGATGGTCTGATCATCGGCTGGAACCAGCATAGCGAATCCTGCTTCGGCTGGAGTGAAGAGGAGGCGCGCGGCCAGCGGCTGTCCGAGCTGATCATTTCGCCGAAATTCCGCGAAGGGCATGAGCGCGGGATCGAGCATTATCTCGCGACCGGCGAAGGCCCGGTCCTCGACCGGCGCATCGAAGTCAGCGCGCTTCACCGCGACGGCACCGACTTTGCGGTCGAACTGTCGGTGACCGCCAGCGAGCAGTTCGGCGAGAAATTGTTCATCGGCTTCATTCGCGACATCAGCGACCGCAAGGAGGAGGCCGAGCGCCAGCAACGCATCCTTCAGGAGTCCGAGCATCGCGTGAAGAACATGCTGACGGTGGTCCAGGCGATCGCTGTCCAAACCGCGAACAATTCGCCCGACATGGCGACGTTCAGCGAAGTCTTTTCCGGGCGGCTGGCGTCGCTGGCCCGCGCGCACGAGCTGCTGGTCGGCAAGGTGTGGCACGATGTCGCGATCTCGGCGCTTGCCGAGCGCGTGCTCGGTGCCGAGGTTGCGGCTGGCCGCGCCCGGTTCGGCGGGCCCGAGATATTGCTGAAACCGGGCCAGGTGCTCGGCCTGTCGATGATCCTCCACGAGCTTTTCACCAACGCCATCAAATATGGCGCGCTATGCGGCGATGCGGGAACGATCGAACTCAATTGGCGGACCGATGGCGAGACGATCGAGCTTGCCTGGCGCGAGCGGGGCGGAACGTGCGAATCCGATGTGCCGAGCAGCGGCTTCGGCCATCGCATGATCGCGATGAGCGTCAAGTCGGACCTGAAGGGCACCATCGATCGCGAATGGGGAGAAGACGGGCTCAGCGCGATCCTGCGCTTTCCCGCCGCCGGATAAGCATCAGGCTTCGGGCAGCGATTGCTTCGCCTCGCCCCAGCCGGCGAGCAGCTTCGAGCCTGCCCGTTCGACAAGCTCGTCGGCATCGCGGATGGTGAAGCGCGTAGGGCTCTCTGTTCCCTCCAGCTCCGACCAGTCGATCGGCGCGGCCACCGCGGCACCTTCGCGGGCGCGGGCCGAATATGGCATCACCGCGGTCGCGCCCCGCTGGTTGCGCAGCCAGTCGAGGAAGATGCGGCCCTTGCGCTGATTCTTTCGGATGTTGGCGGTGAATAGCTCGGGCTCGGCCTCGGCAATGGCGCGGCTGAAGCGTTCCGCGAAGCTCTTGACCGCGGGCCAGGTGGCGGTCTGGTCGAGCGGCGCGACGACGTGAATGCCCTTCCCGCCCGACAATAAGGGAAAGGTGACCAGGCCGAGATCGGCAAGCAATGCCCGCAGCCGTTCGGCGCCTTTCTTGACCGCATCGAAGCCAAGTCCGACATCGGGGTCGAGGTCGAACACCAGCCGATCGGGCTTCTCCAGCGGCTTGATCCTACTGCCCCAGCCATGGAATTCGATCGCCCCCATCTGCACGCATTGCAGGACGCCCTTG
>JALYQH010000167.1 GCA_030855945.1 Pseudomonadota bacterium
CGACGCGCCTCAATCCGCTCGCGCTTCCCGACAATCCCGCCAACCGCCGCTTCCTCAGCGACTGGGTCGCCAAGCTCGCCACCGGCGACGGCGCCCCGCCGACGGTCGAGGAAGCCGGCTGGATCAGCGATGCGATCGACGCCAGCTATGCCGGTCCACCCGAGCATCGACGCCTGCGTCACCTCGCCGAACTGTTCCGCGGACGCGGACGGGCGTCGGGCAACGATCTCGCGGCACGCCTGTCGCCGTGGCATTCGGCAGGCGAGCACGCCTGGCTGTTCGATAATGCCGAGGACGGGCTCGAGCTGACGTCCGAGACGATCGGGTTCGACATGACCGCGATCCTCGACCAGCCGGCCCTGCGCTCGCCGACGATGCTTTACCTGTTCCACCGCGTCGAGGAGCGGCTCGACGGCAAGCCGACGATCATCGTCGTCGACGAAGGTTGGAAGGCGCTCGACGACGAAGTGTTCGTGGCGCGCATCCGCGACTGGGAGAAAACCATCCGGAAGCGCGGTGGGATTGTCGGCTTCGCTACCCAGTCGGCGTCGGACGCACTGCAAAGCAAGATCGCTTCGGCCATCATCGAGCAGGCCGGAACCCAGATTTTCATGGCCAATTCGTCGGCGCAGGCGAGCGACTATATCGACGGCTTCGGGCTGACCGCGCACGAATATGAGCTGGTCCGTAATATTCCCGAAACCGCCCGCGCCTTCCTCGTCAAGCATGGCGCGGACAGCGTCGTGGTGCGTCTCAACCTCGGCTCCGAGCCCGACTTGCTGACCGTCCTGTCAGGGCGCGAACGGACGGTGCGATTGCTCGATACGATCCGTGAGGACGTCGGCGATCGGCCCGAGGCATGGCTTCCCAAATTGCTGGACGTCGCGTGAACACGGCGCTGTGCACCTCCTCGACCGCGGACCGCATGGCCGCGCGCCTGCTTGCGGATACCGACTGCCACGCGTTCGGGCTGGTCGAGCGCGGCTATGCCGTGTTGTCGCAGCCGGGCGGAACCATCGCCGCGGCGCTGACCGGGTTGATGGTGATTGCCGTCGCTCTGTTCGGTTATCGCCTGCTGCTCGGCCGCGGGCTGATGCTGAGGGACGCCGTTGGGCTCACGGTCAAGATCGGTATTGTCCTGCTGATCGCGACGTCGTGGGAAGTGTGGAGCCTGCTCGCCTACGACACGCTGGCCCGCGCGCCGACCAGGATCGCAAGCGAGCTGCTGGTCGGAATCGGCGCGCCCAATCCGCTCGCCAGTCTGCAGGTCGCGCTTGACGATCTCGAATCCGCGGGCGTCGGCTACCGCACTCGCGCTGGAATCGCTTCGCCCTGGGTCGGCGGCCCGGCGGCGGCGGCGATGGCACTCAATTCTTCGGCGGTGATCATCACGCTGACCGTCGTCGGCGTGCTCGTCGCGGCGCGTGTCGTGCTGGCGATCCTGCTCGCGCTGTCCCCGGTGATGGCCGGGTTCCTGTTGTTCGATTCGACCCGCGGCATGGCGCAGGGCTGGCTCGGCGCGATGGTCACCGCGGCGCTCATCCCCTTGTTCGTGCTGCTCCTCGCCGCGATTGAGTTCGCCATCCTCGGGCCAATCATCGCGCAGGTCCTCGCCGAGCAGGCGGCCGAAAATTATGAAACCACTTCGGTAATGCCGATCGGGCTGGTGTCGATCATCTTTGCCATTGCCTTGATGTTCGCGTTGCGCGCGGTGGCGCGCATCGGGGGCGGCATTCAGCTTCCCGGCCGCAGCGCCGATGTCGTCGTCACCGAGACCGCAACGACCCGCGCCGGTTCGGGATATGAGCGCACCCCGCTGCTCATCTCGCAGACGCCCGCCGGGCGCGTCGCGCAAGCGCTCGAAAGCAGCGTCAGGCGCGAGTCGCCCGGCGCTCGGCCCTCGCCCGGAGCGGCGCGGGCGCTTGCCTTCGGCGGCGCCAGGGAGACTCGCGCGGCAAGCGGCGGTTCATCGCCGGTTCGCAATCAAAGTAGCAATGACAGCCCCGGCATCGCGCCGCTGCGGCTGAGCTCGTCGCGGAGGCCGGTCATCGCCCGGCGTTCGCGCGCCGCCAGCCGGAGGGATAAATGAGCGAACGTGACGATTATTTCGTGGCCGCGCGAACTTGGGCCGATGGCCAGGTCGTAGCCTCGGCCCGCGAAACGCG
>JALYQH010000168.1 GCA_030855945.1 Pseudomonadota bacterium
GTCCACGACAGGGCCGGGCGAGTAGGAGAAGCAGTCATCGGCGCCGACTTTGGCACAGCCGCGCGGCCAGGGCCAGCAGCCCCGAATCGCTTGGTTCGGGCGCCCAGTCGACGCGCTCCCAGCCCGATCCGCACGCCGCCGCGGCCGCCTCGCTGATCGCCGCGACCATCGTGGCCGAGCGATCTTCGGTCAATTCGGCAAGGCGCGCGCTGGCTCGCGGGCTGTGCACCGCGACGACCGCTCCCGCGAGCGGGAGCAGTGGCGGCGCAGCAATCGCGGCTGCGCAATAGACGGTGACGACCTCGATCGAATGGCCGGTTTGCGATGCCAGCCGATCCTCGCCGGCAAGATGAAGCAGCCGCTTTCTCAACGGAACGGTGCCGAGCAACGCCTCGACTCCGCTCGTTCCTACCCTACACACGGCCAGGCCAGCTTCGCGCGCCGCCGCGGCGGTGGCGTCGCCGACGGCGATCACTGGCAACGACGCCAGCGCGGCCAGAGCCGGACCGGCGTGGCGAACCGCGTTGGCGCTGGTCAGGAGCAAGGCGTCGAAACGGTCGGGGTCGGGCGCGGTCCAGCCGACCGGCTCGACTACGAACAATGGGCAGACGACCGGGTTAAGGCCCAAGGCGCTCGCACGTGCCGCGCTGCGGCTCGCCCCCGGCTCGGGCCGGAGAATGACCAGCGTCCTCATCCGCCCTCGAACAGGCGGCGGATCGAGATCGGCGCGCGGGCAAGCATTGAACGCGCCAGCGCGGCAGGCGCATCGAGATCGCCGATCGCGAAGCCTGCGCGGTCGGCGATGTGCTCGCTGCCGTCCTCGCTCAAAATCTCGCAGCGAAAGACGATCTGACCGCCGTCGATCCGCGCCAACGCCGCCACCGGTGAATGACAGGTCCCGCCCAAGGCTCGGGTGAAGGCGCGCTCCGCCGCAACGGCCACGGATGTGGCTTCATGGTCGATAGAGTCCAACAGCGCGATGGTCCGCGCATCATCGGCGCGGCATTCGATCCCGACCGCGCCCTGCGCCGGGGCCGGCAGCATGTCTTCGATGTCGATCGGTACGCCAATGTCCTCTTTGGCAAGGCGGTCGAGCCCGGCGGCCGCGAGCAGGGTCGCGTCGACCTCGCCCGCTGCGAGCTTTGCCAGCCTCGTCGCGACATTGCCGCGAATGGACACGGTTCGAACATCGGGGCGTAGCCGGCGAATTTGCGCGGCGCGGCGCGGCGAGCTGGTGCCGACGACCGCGCCCTGCGGCAGCGCGCCGATCGACTCCGCCCCGATCAGCCGGTCGCGGACGTCGGCGCGCGGCAGCATCGCGGCGATGCGCAGCGTCTCGGGCCGCTCGCTTTCGACATCCTTCATCGAATGGACCGAAATATCGGTTTCCCCGGCGAGCAGCGCGAGATCGAGCTCCTTGGTCCACAGCGCCTTGCCGCCGACCTCGGCCAGCGGGCGGTCCTGGATACGGTCGCCGCTAGTGGTTACGGGGACGATGCGCACGGTTCCTCGCGGCCAGCCATGGGCCGCCTCAAGCGCGGTCGCTACGAGCTGCGCCTGCGCCAGCGCGAGCGGCGAGCCGCGGGTACCCAGGATCAAACCAGATGTCGTCATTGCCGGCGCGCTAGCGCAAATGCCCATGTTGAGGCAAAGGCCATCGCTTATGGCTCTCATCCTCGCCCTTGAATCGTCGTGCGACGACAGCGCCGCCGCGCTGGTGACAAGCGAGCGGCAGATATTGGCGCAGGCGGTGGTCGGGCAGAATGACGCACACCGTCCGTTCGGTGGGGTCGTCCCCGAAATCGCGGCGCGGGCGCATGTCGAAATCCTTCCCGGGCTGATCCGCCAAGTGCTCCACGAGGCCGATGTCGCGATCGGCGACCTCGACGCTATCGCCGCGACCGCCGGGCCGGGGTTGATCGGCGGGGTGATGGTCGGATTGCTCGCGGGCAAGGGGCTGGCGCTCAGCGCGGGCAAGCCGCTGATCGCGGTCAATCACCTTGAAGGCCATGCGCTGAGCCCGCGGCTGGTCGATGCGACGCTCGATTTTCCCTATCTGCTATTGCTCGCCAGCGGCGGCCATTGCCAATTGCTCGAGGTTCGCGGGGTCGGCGACTATCGCCGGCTGGCGACGACGATCGACGATGCGGCCGGCGAGGCATTCGACAAAGCAGCGAAATTGCTCGGCCTCGATTATCCCGGCGGCCCGGCGATCGAGGCGCTGGCGCTCGAGGGCGACCCGAAAGCCGTGCCGCTGCCGCGCCCACTGGTCGGAAGTAAGGAACCGCATTTCTCTTTCGCCGGGCTCAAGGGCGCGGTCCAGCGCGCGGTGGTCAGCGGCGAGCATGAGGCGGCCGACATTGCCGCCAGCTTCCAGGCGGCGGTGGTCGATTGCTTCGTCGATCGCACCAATGTCGCGCTCGCCAAGAGCGAGGCACCGGCCCTTGTAGTGGCTGGCGGTGTCGCCGCCAACGCCTCGGTCCGCTCCGCGCTCGAAGCGCTTGCCCAGCAGCATGGCCGCCGCTTCGCCGTCCCGCCGGCGTGGCTGTGTACCGACAATGCGGCGATGATCGGCTGGGCCGGGGCCGAGCGCTTTGCCGCCGGGCTGACCGACGGGCTCGGCGCGCCGGCGCGGGCCCGCTGGCCGCTCGACGAAAGCGCCGAAAAGGTTCGCGGCGCAGGGGTCAAGGCATGAGTATCGAGAAATTGGCGATCATCGGCGGCGGTGCCTGGGGCACCGCGCTGGCGCAAGTTGCCGCGACCGGCGCGCGCGAGACTTTGCTGTGGGCGATCGAGGATGACGTCGTTGCGGCGATCAACCGCATTCACGAAAATCCGGTGTTCCTGAAGGGGCGAAAGCTGTCCCCCGCGATCCGCGCGACCAGTAATTTCTCCGAACTGACCGGCTGCGATGCGTGGCTGGTGGTGACGCCGGCGCAGCATATGCGCGCCGTCCTGTCGCGCGCGCCCTGCCCGAATATGCCGCTGATCCTTTGCTCTAAGGGGATTGAGGATATGAGCGGACTGATGCTCCACCAAGTCGCGCGCCAGGTATGCCCGACCTCGCCGGTGGCGGTGCTGTCGGGGCCGACCTTCGCTCATGAAGTGGCGGCAGGGCTGCCGACCGCGGTCACGCTGGCGTGCGAGGATGCGGCGCTTGGCGAAGCGCTGCGTGACCGCATCGCGCTGCCCGCGTTCCGCGTCTATCTTTCCGGGGATGTCGCCGGTGCCGAGGTCGGCGGCGCGGTCAAGAATGTCCTCGCCATCGCCTGCGGCGTGGTCGAGGGCCGCGGGCTCGGCCAAAATGCGCGCGCCGCGCTGATCGCGCGCGGCTTCGCCGAAATGACGCGGTTTGGACTAGCGATGGGCGCGAGGCGCGACACGCTCGCCGGCCTGTCGGGTCTCGGCGACCTGGTGCTGACCTGCTCGTCGGAAAGCAGCCGCAACTTCTCGCTCGGCAAGGCGATCGGCGAAGGCCGCGATTCGGCGACGCTGATGGCCGACCGCCGCACGGTTGCCGAAGGCGCGCATACCGCTCCGGTGCTGCACCGGGTGGCCAAGGAAAAAGGCGTCGACATGCCGATCGTCGCCGCGGTCGATGCGCTCTTGAAGGGCAGCGCCGGGATCGACGAAGTGCTGGAAACGCTGATGGCCCGGCCGCCGCGCGCCGAGGCTCACTAAGGATTCTCCTGCACCGTTCGTCCTGAGCTCATTCTCTCGTATGTCCCCCGGAGAGCGAGCCCTCAAAAATCGACGGCAATGCCCTTCTTGACCCAGTCGCCATAGCGCGTCGGGTCTAGTGCTTCTTCTTCGCCCTCGGGTGGAGGCGAGGTAACCGCCTCGGGCAGGGGCACGGGCGGCGATCTTGTCAGGTGCGCGGGCGGTTTCACATGATCGGGGCGTTTCATATTTTCGCGATACGGGCCTAAAGGGCGCGATGCAAAATCTCGAAGGCCAATCTCCTGAAGGCGTGCCCGCGCGCGAAGCGGCGTTGAAGATGCTCGACGCGATCCTGCGACGCGGCCAGACGATGGACAACGCCGCGCAGCACGCGAAGAACCTGCCCCCGGCCGACGCCGCCTTGGCGAGCGCGATCGTCGGCGAGACGCTCCGCCGGCTGCCCGATATCGACGCGCTGATCCACGGCGCGACCCGGCTCAATCTCGCCGACGATGCCAAGGCACGAATGGTGCTGCGGCTGGCGCTCGCGCAGAAGATCGGGCTTGGCACGCCCGACCATGCGCTGGTCGCGACCGCTTTGCCGCTGGTCGACGGCGGCCCGCGCAAGCTGGTCCACGGGGTGCTTGGCACGCTGCTCCGCAATGGTGTGCCGGCGTTCGAGCTGCCGCTCCTGCCGAGCGCGGTCTATGAGCGCTGGTCCAGGGCGTGGGGTTCCAATGCGGTAGCGGCGGCGCGGCGCGCGATCGTCCGCCGGCCAGCGCTCGACCTCAGCTTCACCGATGACGAGAAAGCGGCCGCCTTTCCGCTCGGGCACTCGATGGCCCCGCGCCAGCGGCGGCTCGACGATAGCAGTTCGGTCGCCAAGCTGCCCGACTTCGATGCCGGCACCTGGTGGGTCCAGGACCTCGCCGCCTCGCTTCCCGCGCGGATGATTCCGGCCGATGCAATGCGCGTGCTCGACGCCTGCGCCGCGCCCGGAGGCAAGACGATGCAGCTCGCCGCCGCCGGGCATGACGTGACCGCCCTCGACCGCAGTGAAAGTCGTCTGGCACGACTGAGCGAAAATCTGGCGCGCACCTGCCTCAAGGCGAAGACCGTTGTCGCCGACGCCCGCGAGTGGTCGGCCGACGCGACTTTTGACGCGGTGCTGCTCGACTCGCCCTGCTCGGCCACCGGTACCTTCCGCCGCCACCCCGAAGTGCTCTACCGCGCCCGCCCTGAAATCATCGCGCAAATGGCCGACTTTCAGGCCGAGTTGCTACTCCGCGCCGCCGATTGGGTGCGGCCGGGGGGAAGCCTGGTCTATGCGGTTTGCTCGCTCGAGCCGGAAGAAGGCGAGCGCCAGATCGACGCCTTTCTCGCGGAGCGACCCGATTACCGGATCGAGCCCGTGCAACAGATCGTCGACGGCGTGACGCCACATAAGCGCGGCTGGCTGCGCATCCTGCCGGGCATGATCGAGGAGCAAGGCGGGCTCGACGGCTTCTTCGCGGCGCACCTTGTCCGAAGCGGCGATTAGCGTCTAATCGAGCGATGGCCAAAACCCTCATCGCCCCGTCGATCCTATCCGCCGATTTCGCCAAATTGGGCGAGGAGGTGCGCGCGATCGATGCGGCCGGTGCCGACTGGATCCACATCGACGTGATGGACGGCCATTTCGTGCCCAATCTCACGATCGGCCCGGCGGTGGTGAAGGCGCTTCGCCCGCACACGAACAAGCCGTTCGACGTGCATCTGATGATTTCGCCGGTTGATGCTTTTCTCGACGCCTTCGCCGAGGCCGGGGCCGACACGATCACGGTGCATCCCGAGGCCGGGCCGCACCTTCACCGCACGATCCAGCGGATCAAGGCGCTCGGCAAGCGCGCCGGCGTGTCCTTGAACCCCGCGACCCCGGCCAAGATGCTCGACTATGTCATCGAGGAAATCGATCTCGTGCTGGTAATGAGCGTAAATCCCGGCTTCGGCGGGCAGAAGTTCATCACCAGCCAACTGAAGAAAATCGAGGCGATCGCGACCATGGCCGCCAAGAAGGGTCTGACGATCGATATCGAGGTGGACGGCGGAGTCGATTCTTCGAACGCCGCCTCGGTCGTCAGCGCCGGAGCGACCGCCTTGGTCGCCGGAACTGCGGCGTTCCGGGGCGGCCCCGACCATTATGCCGCCAACATCGCTGCGCTTCGGGGAGCCGAATGACGGGCGACATCGTCGGCAAGCTGGCGAAACCATCATTGATGTCGCGCCTGTTCGGCGCCGGCCGCCCGCCGCTGCGACTGGTCGCAGTGCCGCGCGACCATGTCGTCGGCGACCGCGCGCGCGGCGATGCCTTGCTGT
>JALYQH010000223.1 GCA_030855945.1 Pseudomonadota bacterium
GGCGAAGATCAGCCGCGGCCCGTCGCGCACCCAGACGTTGGACAATATTCCGCTCTCGGCCTTGAGCGGGCGGTAGTCGCCGTCGGCCCAGGCGGTTGCGGTGCGCGTGGAGTTGACGACGACGGTCTCGTTGAAGGCGAAGGCGATCGCGGCGACGCCGAAGCTGGCGATGATCATCGGCGCGAGGATCTGATGCGCCGACAGGCCGGCCGCCTTCATCGCCACCACTTCGCTGCTCTGGTTGAGCCCCGACAAAGCGATCAGCGTTCCGAGCAGCACCGCGAACGGCAGGAAACGGGCGATCAGCATCGGCACGCGCAGCGACACATAATACCACAGCTCGGCTTCGCCATTGCCGGGCACTTTCAAGATCTTGCCGGATTCGCCGAGCAGGTCGAGCGCCATCAGCACCATCACCAATATCGCCAGCACCGCCAGGCTACGCGTCAGGAACAGCCGCGCCATGTACAAAGACAGGCGGCGGGACGGCAGGAAGTTGAAGTTGATCATGACGCCGCCGCGATCCGCCGCCGCGACGGCACGAGCCGGCCGATGGTCTTGCCGAGCCTGGCGAAGAAGGCTTCGAGCGCGCCGATCGGCTGGCCGCCGGGACGATGGGCAATGACATGGTACATCCAGCCGATCAGCGCGACGAACGCCAGGAATGGCAGCCACAAGGCAAGCTCCGGAATCAGCCGCCCCTGGGCGCCGGCGCTCTCGGCATATTGATTGATCTTGTGATAGGTCACCACCATCACGATCGCGATGAAGATGCCGAGCGCGCTCGACGATCGCTTGGGCGGGATAGCAAGCGCGACCGCAAGCAGCGGCAGCATCAGCATCATCGCCACTTCGACGACGCGGTAATGAAAATTGGCGCGGGCCTCGCGATTCTCCTTGGCGTCGGCCGCCGCCGAGCCATAAGCGCGGGCCGCGATTTCGGCGAAGGTCAGCTCCTTGCTTTCATTGCCGCGCCCCCGGAACGGGTCGATCGAAGGCAGGTTGATCGGCAAATCGTAGCTGTCGAACGAAAGCGTTCGCGGAGTGGTGAATTTGGGCGAGTCCTGGACCAGCCGGCCCTGCTCCAAGCGGAAGATGATCGTGTCGGGATCGTCGGTCGACAGGAATTCACCCCGCTCGGCGGTCGCGGCGATGCGCATTCCCGATTTGTCCTCGACCGCGGTGAAGATGCCGGCGAGCCGGGTGCCCTGCTCCTCGCTGCGCTCGATCCTGAGCGTCATTCGCCGGCCGAGATTGTTGAACTCGCCGACCTTGATCGCGGCGCCGAGCGCGCCCGAGCGAAGGTCGAAGCGGAGCCCTTCATAGCGATAGCGCGAATATGGCTCGACCCAACCGACGATGATGATGTTGGCGACGAGCAGCACCAGGGCATAGGCATAAGGCACGCGCAGCAAGCGGCCATAGCCGACCCCGATGCCGCGCAGCGAGTCGAGTTCGGACGACAGCGCCAGCTTGCGGAAGGCCAAGAGGATGCCCATCAGCAGGCCGATCGGAATGCCGAGCGCGAGATATTCGGGGAGCAGATTGGCGAGCATCCGCCATACCACGCTGACCGGACCGCCGGCGTTGATCACGAAATCGAACAGCCGCAGCATCTTTTCGAGCACGAGCAGCATCGCCGCGAGTAGCAGCGTCCCGAGCAGCGGAACCGCGATGGTGCGGGCCAGATAGCGATCGATCAGCGTCAACCGTCCCACCGTTTCGTCGTTCCCGCACCATGATTTGGCCGCAAACGGGCCCGATTAGAGAGTGTCGGCGAGACCGTATGAACAGGGGGTGGCCTCGACGCCGGGCAGCCGTAGCAGAATGGACATGGATTTCATGCGCAAATCTCGCCTCCCCCATGTGGGCGCCGCATGAAGCGGCCGCGGATCGCCCTGCTGTCGAACCCCAAGTCGACCGGCAATGTCGCGCAGTTGCCGCGAATCCGCGCCTTTTGCGCCGAGCATCCCGACATATTCCATTATGAAGTCGAGCGCGCCAATCAAATCGGCGAGGCGATGGCGACCATTGCCCGGATCAATCCCAAGCTGCTCGTCATCAACGGCGGCGACGGGACGGTCCAGGCGGCGCTGACCGAGCTCCACAATGGCGGCCATTTCGCGGATGGCATGCCGCCGGTGGCGGTGCTGCCGAGCGGCAAGACCAATTTGATCGCGCTCGACCTTGGCGCCGGCGGCGATCCGGTCGTGGCGCTCGAACGGTTGCTGGGCCTCGCCCAAACCGACCTTGCGCCGCATATCGTGTTCCGCGAGCTGATCGCGCTGTCGGGCGGGATCGACGGGTCGCGGCCGGTGATCGGCATGTTCCTCGGCGGTGCGGGGCTGGCCGACATCATGCTCTATTGCCGCCACCGTATCTATCCGCTCGGTTTTTCGAACGGGATCAGCCACGCGATCACCGCGATGGCGGTGGTGCTTCGCCAGGTGTTCGGGCTTCGCGCCAGCTTCCTCCCGCCCGAGCCCGCGATGCTCAATGTATCGATGCGCGCCGGTCCGCTCAGCGGCCGCTTCGCGCTGTTGTTCGTGACCACGCTCGAGAAGATGCTGCTGTCGGGCAAGGCCGGGTCGGCGGGGCTCGGCGGGCTGAAGTTCGTCGCGATCGAGCAGCGTCCATGGTCGCTGGTGCGCGCGCTATTCGCGAGCCTGGCTGGCCGGCTCGGCGACACCAAGATGGCGGGGGTGCATGTCGAGCAGGCCGACGAGATTTCGATCGAGGGAGACGCCAGCCAGGTGATCCTCGACGGTGAGACATTCCGCGCGGGGATCGGCAAGCCGATCCTGCTACGGCCGGCATTGCCGCTGTCGTTCGTCCGCCTCGCCGCCTGACCATGACGGCGCCGCTCGCGCTGCTCGTCGAGCAGGAATTGGCGCAAGCCGTCGACCCTCGCGTGACCGCCATGGCGCAGGCGATTGCGGACCGACACGGAGCCGTGAGCAGGGCGGTCTTGTTCTACGGATCGTGCCTGCGCGAGCGCCAGCTCGATGGCCTGATGCTCGACTTCTACCTGATCGTGTCGGATTATCGCGCGGCCTATGAAAAGGGCTGGATGGCGCGCGCCAATGCGCTGGTGCCGCCCAACGTATTTCCGTTCGAGCATGACGGGCTGGCGGCCAAATATGCGGTGCTCAGCGAGGCGGACTTTACCCGGCTCAATGGCCCGCGAACGCGCAATGTGTCGGTGTGGGCGCGCTTCGCCCAGCCGTCGCGGCTGGTGTGGGCAAGCGACGACGGCGCGCGCGCCCGGGCCATCGCGGCGATAGCGCGAGCGGCGCCGACATTGCTTGGCGCAGCCGGAAGGATCGCGGGCGAGGAGCCGCTCGACTGGTGGCGGCGGGCGTTCGCGCTGACCTATTCGGCCGAGCTCCGCGCCGAGCGCAAGGCGCGTAGCGGATCGGTGGTCGATTCCGATCCCGACCGCTACCGGCACTTTTCCGCGCCCGCGATCGCCGCGATCGACGCGAGCGCGCCGAGCGGCGGCTGGGTGCGGCGGCGGGTCGAGGGCAAGGCGCTGTCGGTCGTGCGGCTTGCCAAGGCGAGCGCGACCTATGCCGGCGGAATCGATTATATCGCGTGGAAGATCAATCGCCACGCCGGGACCCGGATCGTGATCAAGCCGTGGCAGCGCAAGCACCCGTTGCTCGCCGCGATCAGCCTGCTGCCGCGGCTCCTCCGATCGGGCGCGGTTCGCTAGCGCCGCGCGACAATGCACCGGCGACGGAACCGGCGAGCGCGGCGACCGTGAACGGCTTGCGCAGCAGCTCATAGCCGACGAGATCGTCGCTTTCCCCTTCGCCAACATAGCCGGTGACGAACAGCACCGCGATGTCGGGCCGGCGGGCGCGCAGCTCGCGGATCAGCTCGGGACCGTTCATTTCGGGCATGACGACGTCGGAGATGACAAGGTCAAAATCCTCGCCCGCGAACAGCCGCATTGCCTCGGCGCCGCCCGAGCAGGACACCGGCTCGTAACCGAGATCCTCGAGCGCGCCGACGGTCGCGGTGCGGACGCGGGGATCGTCCTCGACCAAAAGGATGCGGGCGCCGGGGACGGTGACATCGGCCTCCTGGCGGTGGGCCGCGGGGTGGATGCGGACGTTGGTTGCCGCCGCCTCGGTGCGCGGAAGATAGAGCGACACGGTGGTGCCGCCCCCGATCTTGCTGTCTATCCCGACTTCACCGCCCGACTGGTGCGCGAAGCCGAAAATCTGGCTGAGCCCGAGCCCGGTGCCCTTGCCGACCTCCTTGGTGGTGAAGAAGGGCTCGAACGCGCGCTCCTTGATCTCGTCGGTCATGCCGCACCCGGTATCGGTGACCGAAATTCTGAGATAGTCGCCGGCCTGAATGTCACCGACCGCATTGGCGGCGAGCTTTTCATTGGCGGTCGAGATTCGCAGCCGCCCTTCGCCGTCCATCGCATCGCGGGCGTTGACTGCAAGGTTGAGGATGGCGTTTTCGAGCTGGTGCGGATCGACAAAGATCGGCCAGCCATCGGCGACAAGCTCGGTCTCGATGTGGATTCGCTCGCCCAGGGTGCGGTCGAGCAATTCGCTCATTCCGCCGACCAGCTCGCCGCCGTCGACGCGCTCGGGAAGCAGTGGCTCCGACCGCGCGAAGGACAGCAAGCGGCGGGTCAGCGCGGTCGCCCGAGTGGCGCCTTCCATGGCGTTGGTGAGGTGGTTCATCACCTCCCGCCGCGGACCGTTGAGGCGGCGGCGGGCGAGATCGATCCCGCCGACCACTACCGCGAGCATATTGTTGAAGTCGTGCGCGATGCCGCCGGTGAGCTGCCCGACCGCTTCCATTTTCTGCACCTGGCGGAGCTGGGCCTCGGCCGCCTGCCGCTCGACCGCCTCCGACTTGAGCGCCTGATTGGCTTCCCACAGCTCCTGGGTGCGGTCGCGGACCGCTTCCTCCAGCGCGAGCGAGCGCTCGGCCTCGCTTTCAGCCTGGCGGCGGGCAATGGCATTAAGCCGCAGCGCCTGGACCGCGACCGTGCCGAGGAAGATCGCCATCGCTCCGACGAGCAGGCCGAGCCAGCTTAAATAATCGGTCAGCCGATCGGCCTGGGCGGCAAAAAAGCGGGTTTGCTTCATGCTCTCGGTAAGCGCGACCCGCTCTGCGGTGGCGATTTCGCCGAGAAGGTTGCGCAACGCCGGGCCGGTCGGCGACTGGGCGGCGGCGTAATAGTAACTGGTGCCGCCGGCGCCGCGACCGGCGACGGTCGCGCGGGCGGCGAGCGCGAATTCCTCGCCGCGCTGCCGGTAGAGCTGCTGCAGCCGCTCGACCCGCTCGCGCTGTTCCGGGTCGCGGCGAAGCAGCCGTTCGAGCTGGTCGATCTGCTGCTCGGCGAGGCGCCACTGGCTGTAATAAATGTTGCCGCTCTTCTCGACATTCTCATCGAGGACGAAGCGGCCGAGCGCGGCTTCGGAGCGCGAGATGCTGGCGTCGAGGGTGCGGGTGAGCAGGGTGACGTCATAGGCGCGGCGCTCGCCCTGCAGGGCGTCGTCGCGGGCATTGTTCGACATTGCGACCAGGAACACCATGCCGAGCAGGATCAGCGCCGCTACCAGCGCCCCCGCAGCCGCGCCGCCGCCGCGCCAATCAAGGCGCCGATCGTCACCCGCCGTCATGGCGCCAGTCTAATCCTGCGAGCCGGGCGGGGATAGCCCCGAAATCAGCTTATGCATCCGGTTGCCCGGCCGGCCGCTTCGAACATGCCAAGTATCTCATCGACTTGGGCCGACGTGTGCTCGGAGCATAAGGAGCAGCGCAGCAGCGTCATATTGCCGGGAGTGGCCGGCGGCCGGGCGAGGTTCACGTAGAGCCCCTCGTCCAGCAGCGCCTCCCACATCGCCGCGCCTTTTTCGAGATCGGGCATGATTACCGCGATGATTGCCGATTGCGGCGTGTCGGTGCCGAGCGTGAAGCCGAGCGCCTTCAGCCCGGCGTGAAGCTTGCGGCTATTCTCCCACAGATGCGCGCGCTTGTCCGCGCCGTGCGTGAGCTTGGCGATCGAGGTCGCCGCGGTGGCGACCACCGACGGCGGGAGCGAGGCGGTGAACACGTAGGGACGGCAGACCAGCCGCAATATCTCGAACTTGGGATGGTTGGAGACGCAGAAGCCGCCGACCGTGCCGACCGATTTCGAAAAGGTGCCGATGATGAAGTCGACCTCATCGATCACCCCCTGCGCCTCGGCGACGCCGCGGCCGTTCTCGCCGATGAAGCCCATCGAATGCGCTTCGTCGACCAGCACCATGGCGCCATTGGCCTTGGCGATGGCGACCATCTCCTTCAGCGGGGCGACGTCGCCGAGCATCGAATAGACGCCTTCGAGGATGACCAGCTTGCCGGCGCCTTC
>JALYQH010000228.1 GCA_030855945.1 Pseudomonadota bacterium
GTGGTCAGGGTCATGTCCGGGAAATCTCTTCTCTCATGGGAGCGCGAGGCAAGCGCGCACGAAGTGGCGCGCCGCCTATCACGTAGGGGGGCGCGGGCCGGCACCGGCTGAATTGAAACCCCTACAAGTCCGTGATAGGCGGCGCGCCACTTCGTGCGCGCTTCGCTCGCGCTCCCATGAGAGAAGAGATTTCCCGGACATGACCCTGACCACGACCCTCGCCGCCGCCGCGCCCTCGGGGGGCACCAGCTTCTTCATCCAGACGATCCCGCTGGTTCTCGTCTTCATCATCTTCTGGTTTCTGATGATCCGTCCGCAGCAGAAGCGGATGAAGGAGCATGCGGCGCAGATTGCGGCGGTCAAGAAGGGCGACCGCGTCGTCACCGGCGGCGGGCTGATCGGCAAGGTCACTCGAGTGACCGATAGCGAAGTCGAGGTCGAGCTTGGCCAGGGGACGCGCGTTACCGCGGTCAAGTCGACGCTGAGCCAGGTCGGCAATCCCGCCGCTGCAAAGCCGGCCAACGACTGATGCTCGACTTCCCGCGGTGGAAAATCTGGGCGGTCACGCTGACCATCCTGTTCGGCATCCTGCTCGCCGTGCCGAGCCTGATGCCGGCGAGCCAGGCGGCCAAGCTTCCCGGCTGGATGCCCAGCGCGCGGATCAGCCTCGGTCTCGACCTTGCCGGCGGCAGCCAGTTGCTGCTCGAAGCGGATGATCTCGATGCTGCCAAGCAGCGGCTGCAGTCGATGGAAGACCAGGTCACCACCGACCTTCGCCGCGGCGAGCCGCGGATCGAGATAGGCGACATTTCGACCGCCAACGGCCGGCTGAGCTTCATGGTCCGCAACCCCGCGCAGGTCGACGCGGTAGTCGAGCGGATGCGCGCGCTGACCCAGCCGGTCGGGCTGACCGGAAGCCGCGACTGGGACGTGCGCGTGGTCGATTCGACCCGCGTCGAGCTGACCCCGACCAGCGACGGCAACGTCCGCGCGCTCAAGGACGCGATGACCGTCGCGCGCGATGTCGTCCGCCGCCGCATCGACCCGCAAGGGACCAAGGAAGTCACCGTCATCAACCAGGGCGAGCGGCGAATCCTGGTCCAGGTGCCGGGCGTCGAGGATCCCGAAGCGCTGAAGGCGCTGATCGGCCAGACCGCGCGGCTCGAGTTCAAGCTGGTCGACCTCAGCGCCGATCCGTCGCTGGTCGCGCAAGGCCGCGCGCCCGCCGGGAGCCAGGTGCTGCCGATGGCCGACGGCACCGGCGCGATCGCGGTCAGCCGGCGGGTGATGGTGTCGGGCGACCAGTTGATCGATGCCAAGCAGGCGTTCGACCAGGACGGGCTACCGGTGGTGTCGATCACGTTCAACACCGCGGGCTCGCGCCGTTTCGGCCGCACGACGCAGGAAAATGTCGGCAAGCCGTTCGCGATCATCCTGGACGACAAGGTGCTGTCGGCGCCGAACATCAACGAGCCGATTCTCGGCGGCTCGGCTCAGATCAGCGGCGGCTTCACCGTCGAAAGCGCGAACCAGCTGGCGATCGCGCTCGCTTCGGGCAAGCTGCCGGTCAAATTGAATGTGATCGAGGAACGCACCGTCGGTCCTGACCTCGGCAAGGATTCGATCGAGAAGGGGATCATCGCCTCGATCGCCGCGACGCTGGCGGTGATCCTGTGGATGGTGATCACTTACGGGCGCTTCGGCGTTTATGCGACGCTCGCGCTGTTGGTGAACGCGCTGCTGATTCTCGGCGTCCTGGCGGTCTTGGGATCGGCGTTGACGCTGCCCGGAATCGCCGGCTTCGTGCTGACGATCGGCGCCGCGGTCGACGCCAATGTGTTGATCAACGAACGCATCCGCGAAGAAGTGCGGCGCGGGCGCAAGGTGCTCGACGCGATCGACACCGGCTATCGCGAAGCCTCGACCGCCATCTTCGACGCCAACATTACCAACACCATCGCCGCGGCGCTGATGTGGTATTTCGGCTCCGGTCCGATCCGCGGCTTCGCGGTGGTGCTGCTGATCGGAATCATCACTTCGGTGTTCACCGCGGTCAACTTCACCCGAATGATGGTGTCGCTGTGGGTGCGCCGCGCGCGTCCGCGCGAGCTGAATATTTAGGACCGACACATGCGCCTTTTGAAACTGGTCCCCGACAATACCAACATCGACTTCATGCGCTGGCGCACGGTTGCGCTGGCGATCTCGATTGCCCTGACCATCGCCAGCCTGGCGTTCGTCGGCCTGCGCGGACTGAACCTCGGCGTCGATTTCGTCGGGGGGCAGATGATCCGCACGACCTTCGCCCAGCCGATCGATGTCGAAGAGCTCCGCGGCCGGGTCGGAAGTCTCGGCCTCGGCGAGGCGAGCATCCAGGAATTCGGCGGACCGACCACGTACCAGATTCGCCTGCCGCGGCCCGAGGGCGGCGAAGCGGCGGTCAATCGCGCGGCCAGCCAGGTGCGCGCGTTGCTCACGACTCAATATCGCGGCGCGCGAATCGATTCGGTCGAAACGGTGTCGGGCAAGGTCAGCGAGGAATTGGCGACCGACGGCGCGCTGGCGATCACCTTGGCCATGCTCGGGATCGCAATCTACATCTGGTTCCGGTTCGAATGGCAGTTTGGGGTCGGCGCCCTGGTCACGCTGTTCCACGACGTGTCGATAATCTTCGGCTTTTTCGCCATCACCCAATTTCAGGTCGACCTAAATATCGTCGCGGCGTTCTTGGCGATTGTCGGTTACTCGCTCAACGATACGGTGGTGATTTACGACCGGATTCGCGAGAATCTGCGAAAATACCGCAAGATGGCGATCGTTCCCTTGCTCAATCTCTCGCTCAACGAAACGCTGTCCCGGACCCTGGTGACGTCGCTGTCGATCATGATCGCGCTGGCGGTGCTGCTGTTCCTCGGTCCCGAGGTCATCTTCGGGCTGACCCTGTCGATCCTGATCGGAACGGTCATCGGCACGTATTCGTCGATCTACATCTCCGCGCCGATCCTGGTGTGGCTGGGGGTGACCCCGGACAGCTTCGTTCACGATCCGGACAGCGCCGGCGCGCCACAGACGGCCTAGTTGCAACTATATGATCAGCCGGGCTGATGGCCGCTTGGCCTGAGCCGCGGCTGGCGATAAGGTGACCCCCATGTCGATCAAAATTAGCCGCGCGACCCTGCTCGCCGCCTGTGCCCTCGCCCTTCCGCTGTCGGCTTGCGCCAGCAACAAGGCGACGGGCGATACGTCTTACATCGCCCGCGACGTCAACACGCTCTACGGGCTCGCCAAGGAGCGGCTCGACGGTCGTGAATATGAGGCCTCGGCCAAGCTGTTCGACGAGGTCGAGCGTCAGCATCCTTATTCGGTGTGGGCACGCCGCGCCCAGCTAATGAGTGCCTACAGTTACTATATGGCGCAAAAATATCCCGAATCGATCAGCTCGGCGCAGCGCTTCCTGACGATTCATCCGGGCAACAAGGATGCGCCCTACGCCAGCTATCTGATCGCGATGAGCTATTATCAGCAGATCGAGGACGTGACCCGCGACCAGCGGATTTCGCAGCAAGCGGCCGATGCGTTCAACGAATTGAGCCGCCGCTACCCGCAGAGCCGCTACGCCGCCGACGGACGGCTCAAGCTCGACCTCATCAACGATCATCTCGCCGGCAAGGAGATGGAGGTCGGCCGTTTCTATCAGCGCTCGGGCCGCTGGCTCGCCGCGGCGACGCGCTTCCGCACCGTGGTCGACAAATATCAGACCACCAGCCACACTCCGGAGGCGCTCGAGCGGCTGGTCGAGACCTACCTCAATCTCGGCATGCCCGGCGAAGCCCAGAAAGCGGCGGCGGTGCTCGGCGCCAATTATCCGGGCAGCAAATGGTATGAGCGCAGCTTCCAGTTGATCCAGCGCAACGCGCCGCAAGTGGCTCAGGCTAGCTGATCGAGCAGCGTCGCGGCGGTCCGCGATGCACCGCCGAACTATGATTGGCCGGATTGCACGTATCCATTAGACAGGCGCAATGCTGCGCCAGCTTTCCATCCGCGATGTCGTGCTCATCGAGGCGCTCGACCTGGATTTCGAACCCGGGCTTGGCGTGCTCACCGGGGAAACCGGGGCCGGCAAGTCGATCCTGCTCGACGCGCTTGGGCTTGCGCTTGGCCTCCGCGCCGAAACCGCACTGGTGCGAGCCGGGCAGGCGCAGGCGTCGGTCGCCGCCGCGTTCGAACTCCCCGAGGCCCATGACAGCCTGACGCTGCTCGCCGAGCAGGGCGTGGAGCCCGAGCCCGGCGAACTGCTCCATCTTCGCCGAACGCTCAAATCCGATGGCGGCAGCCGCGCCTTCGCCGGCGGGATGGCTGTCCCTGCCGGGCTGCTCCGCGAAGCCGGCGCCGGCCTCGTCGAAATCCACGGCCAGCACGATGACCGCGGGCTGCTCAACCCCAAGGGCCACCGCGCCTTGCTCGACCGCTTTGGCGCGATCGACACGGGCGGCGTCGCGCTGCGCTGGGCGCGCTTGTCCGACCTCCGCCTCGCGCTCGAACAGCAGCGCCGCGCGCTCGAGGAGGCCGACCGCGACCGCGACTGGCTCGACCACGCGATCGGTGAGATCGATGCGCTAGGCGTCGAGGAAGGCGAGGAGCAGCGGCTCGACGATTTGCGCCGCGGGATGAAGGCGGCGGCGCGGATCGAGGACGATCTGACAGCGCTTGACGGGCATTTCACCGGGTCCGAAGGCGGGCTGTCGCAGCTTCGCCAGGCGGCGCGGCGGCTCGAGCGGATCGCCGACGCGCATCCCCTGCTCGCCGAGGCGCTCGCAGCGGTCGACCGCGCGACGATCGACGCGGCAGACGCCGAGCAAAAGATTGACGAAGCGCGGCGAGCGCTGGCGCATTCGCCGGCCGATCTCGATGACGCCGAGGCGCGACTGTTCGAAATCCGCGGGCTGGCGCGCAAGCATCGCGTCGAGGCGGACCAATTGCCGGTGCTGCTCGACCAGTTAAGAGAGCGGCGCGGAGCGATCGAAAGCGGCGAGGAGCGCATCGCCGAATTGGAGCGGGCGCTGTCGATCGCCGAGGATGACTATAGGCTCGCGGCGCGCGCGGTGACCGAATCGCGCCTCGCCGCCGCGGGGCGCCTAGACGCCGCGATGGCCGCCGAATTGCCGCCGCTCAAGCTCGACGCGGCCCAATTCCGCACCGCCATCGCGCCCGCCGAGCCCGGCCCGGCCGGCGCCGACCGCGTCGAATATGAGGTGTCGACCAATCCCGGCGCGCCGTTCGGACCGCTGGTCCGCATCGCTTCGGGCGGCGAATTGTCGCGCTTCATCCTCGCGCTCAAGGTGGCGCTGGCCGAAGCGGGCGCGGCGGCGACGATGATCTTCGATGAAATCGACCGCGGCGTCGGCGGCGCGGTGGCGAGCGCCATCGGCGAGCGGCTGGCGCGGCTGGCGGAGAGATCGCAATTGCTGGTGGTGACGCATTCGCCGCAGGTCGCGGCGCGCGCGGCGCATCATTACCGCATCGAGAAAGCCCATGACGGAACGGTCACCCGGACCAGCGTGCGCAAGCTCAATGCGGGGGAGCGCCGCGAGGAAATCGCTCGAATGCTGTCGGGCGCGGCAATCACCGACGAAGCACGCGCGCAAGCGACCAAATTGCTGGAGGCGGCATGAACGAGACGCGGGTGATCGGGCAGGGGTTCGCTGGAGCGCAACTCCGCCACGAACTGTTCCACGACGGCAGTGGGGATGCGCGGCCCGGCGTGATCCTGTTCCCGACGGTGATGGGGGTGACCGACCTGGAGCGTGGCTTTGCGGGCCGGCTGGTGGGACTCGGCTATAGCGCGCTGATCGCCGATCTTTACGGGCGGCGGTTCGCGCCGGCCGAGCGCGACGAGGCGATGGCGGCGATGACCGCGCTGCGCGAGGACCGCGCCGGGCTTCGCGAGCGGCTGCTGGCGGTGCTCGGCGCGGCACAAGAGCAAGAGGAAATCGACGATCAGCGGGTCGCGGCGATCGGCTTTTGCTTCGGGGGGCAGAATGCGCTCGACCTCGCCCGGTCTGGCGCCGAGGTGGCGGGGGTGGCGAGCTTCCACGGGCTGTTCGACCCGCCCGGCCTGCCGCCGCGCCCAATCCCCGCCAAGGTCGCGGCCTATCACGGTTGGGACGATCCGCTCGTGCCGCCCGAGGCGGTGGTCGCGCTGGCCGAGGAATTGACCGAGGCGGGATGCGACTGGCAGATCAGCGCGTTCGGTCATGTCGGCCACGGCTTCACCAACCCCGGCGCGACCGGCGCCATGCCGGGCATCAAATATGACGAGCGCTCGGCACGGCGGGCGTGGGCGGCGTGCGACTGCTTCCTCGCCGAATGTTTCGAATGACGGCCTACGTCGCTTTGCTGCGTGCGGTGAATGTCGCCGGGACTGGCAAGCTGCCGATGGCCGAGCTCAAGGCGATGGGTGAGGCCTGCGGTTTCAAAAACGTGCGGACCTTCATCGCCAGCGGCAATCTGCTGTTCGAAAGCGATGCGCCGGAAGCCGACGTGCGGGCAACGATCGAACAGAAACTCGAAGCATTTTTCGGCAGGCCGGTGCCGGTGTTCGTTCGCAGCGCCAAGGAAATGGCCGAGGTCGCGCAGAACAACCCGTTCGGAGACGACAAACCAAGCCGGGTGATGGCGCATTTCATCACGGTCGAGCCGACCCAAGCGATGCTGGCGGAGGCGCGCGACGTCCAGGGCGAGCGAATGACGCTCGGGCAGCGCATGATCTACGTTTCGTACGGCGAGGGGATCGGCAAGACCCGGCTCAAGCTTCCCGCGGTCAAGCAGGGCACCGCGCGCAACATGAGCAGCGTGGCCAAGATGGCGGAGCTGATGAAATGACGGGACGGGAAGATTAGAATGTGGAAAGTCACTGCGGGCCGATCGAACATTTATGTCGCGGAGTTTCTTGAGAGTGGCTTAGTAGCGATTGGGTGGTCCGAAGCGGGTGACTATCGCGCCGCTTCTACTCGGGCTGACCTAATTGCGCACTTCGCGGGAGTCTGGCCGGAGCAAACAAGTCGACAGATTCAAGTCGGCGCTGGCCAGGTTTGGCGGTTTCTTCACGAAATTCAGGTAGGGGATAAAATCCTGACCTACGATCCCGCTACCCGTCTCTATCATGTTGGCGTCGTCGGCGGGGGCGCTCGGTACGAGCCGGAAAGGATGGAACGACTACCGGTCGCGAGGGCCGTAGAGTGGCAAGCAAGCGTCAGCCGCGACGCATTGTCCGATGGAACCAAGAACACCCTTGGCGCTATCATGACGATCTTTAAGCTTTCGACTAGCGCGGAAGCTGAAATTCTGCAGTTAGCCGGGCAGCCACTGCCGGAAACTGGCGCGGCCAATGGCAGCGAAGATGCCGCAATTGTTGTCGACCCCTACGCGGACATCGCCGATCAAGCACTGGAACGGGTTAAGGATCGCATATTGTCGCTAGGGTGGGATGAGCTACAGGAGCTCGTCGCTGCACTGCTGAGAACTTTAGGCTATCGAACTGTTGTTTCCCCCGCGGGACCTGATCGAGGCCGCGATATCCTCGCATCGCGCGACGGCTTTGGGTTTGAACCCCCGCGGATCGTCGTGGAGGTCAAGCATCGGCGGGGCGCGATGGGAGCGCCGGAAGTGCGAGCATTTCTTGGCGGCCGCCATAGCGACGATAGAGGCCTTTACGTCAGCACTGGCGGCTTTACTCGCGAGGCACAGTATGAGGCCGAACGGGCGTCGACCGTCACGCATCTCATGAACTTGGACGACTTGGCGCGGTCGCTGATCGATCAATACGATGCGATGGACGCGCGCGGGCGGGCGTTGCTGCCGCTTACTCGCCTATACTGGCCATTATGACCGAAGCCGGGGCCGCCAACCGGCTGATGCGGCTGGCGAAGGAGATCGCGCGCCACAATCGCGCCTATCACGACCGCGATGCACCCGAGATTTCGGACGCCGAGTTTGACGCGCTCGTGCGCGAGAACGCCGCGCTGGAAGCCAAGTTTCCGCATCTTGTGCGCGCGGATTCTCCATCGAGGGCGGTGGGCGCCGCGCCTAGCTCAAGTCTTGCCAAGGTCGCTCATGCAAAGCCGATGCTGAGCCTGGAGAATGCATTTTCGAATGATGAAGTGGCGGAGTTCGTCGGGCGGGTGCGGCGGTTCCTGAGTTTAGGGGGGGATGCGGAGGTCGCGCTCACCGCCGAGCCCAAGATCGACGGGCTGAGCTGTTCCTTGCGGTATGAGCGGGGCGAGCTGATGCTGGCGGCGACGCGCGGGGACGGGTCCGTGGGGGAAGACGTCACCGCCAATGTGCGGACGATTTCGGACATTCCCACCCAGCTCCGTTCGTCTCGAGCGCAGTCGAGGGGCGTTGAACCTGCGTCTGGAACGCGCCCCTCGACTTCGCTCGGGATGAATGGGGGGGGGATTCCGGATGTCCTCGAAGTGCGCGGCGAAGTTTACATGTCCAAGGCCGACTTCGCCGCCTTGAACCAGCGACAGGAAGCGGCTGGAGGCAAGATTTTCGCCAATCCGCGCAACGCCGCGGCGGGATCGTTGCGGCAGAAGGACGTCAGCGTCACTGCGGCGCGGCCGCTGCGGTTCCTCGCGCACGGTTGGGGGGAGCTGAGCGAGCCATTGGGCGCAACCCAGAGCGAGGCGATGGCGGCGATCGCGGCGGTCGGCATCCCGGTCAGCGATCAGTTCAGGCGCTGCACGACCCTTGATGAAGCGCTCGCCCATTATGCGGCGATTGAGAAGGGCCGCGCCGACCTGCCGTTCGACATCGACGGGGTAGTCTACAAGGTCGACCGGCTCGACTGGCAGGAGCGGCTGGGCCAGGTGGCGCGCGCGCCGCGCTGGGGGTTGGCGCACAAATTCCCCGCCGAGCAGGCCGAGACGGTGATCGAGGCGATCGACATCCAGGTCGGGCGGACCGGCAAGCTGACCCCGGTCGGGCGCTTGAAGCCGGTCGGCGTCGGCGGGGTGATCGTCGCCAATGTCACGCTCCACAACCGTGACGAGATCGCGCGGCTAGGCCTGCGCGTCGGCGACCGGGTGCGCATCCAGCGCGCCGGCGACGTCATCCCGCAAGTAGTCGAGAATCTCACGCGAGAAGAACCGCGCGCGCCCTACGCCTTCCCCGACCATTGCCCGCAGTGCCAGTCCGAGGCGGTCGCCGAGGAGGGGGAGGTCGATGTGCGCTGCAC
>JALYQH010000231.1 GCA_030855945.1 Pseudomonadota bacterium
GGACCTTCATGCTCAATCCCTAGCGTTTGATCTCGGCATTCCGCTCTTCGGCGCGGCGCAGCACGTCATAGGCGGCCTTGAGCTGCTGAAAACGCAAGGCGGCTGCCTCGTCGCCCGGCTTGAGGTCGGGATGATGTTCCTTGGCGAGCCGGCGAAAAGCCGCCTTGATCGTCGCGAAATCGGCATCGCTGTCGACTTCGAGCGCATCGAGCGCGCGCATTTCGTCGCGGCTGCGGCTGCCGTCGCCCGGCCCCGACCATTGATAATGAGCGGTCGATCGGAACGCGGACGCCTCGCCTTCCTCCTCTGCGGCGCGGCGCGCGGCTTCCTCGGGCGTGAGTCCCGCGAAATAATTCCAGCCTTTGTTATATTCGGCGGCATGGGCCTCGCAGAACATCCAGCGGTCCGGCTTGTTGGGCGCCTTGGGCGCGGGCCGGTCGCCGGGTTCGCTGCAGCCCTCGCGATCGCACAGCCGAATGCGCACCGCCTCGCGGCTCTTCGCGCCATAGGGGCGCCAGCGGGGAAATCCCCAATCGTCGGAACGGGTCGGCTTGGCCATCACTTCTCAAACTAGTCGGCGCGGGCGAAGGGCGCCAGCGCGAAGGAAAAAATGCCAGGGGACCTGTAAGCCGGGTTCTGTCCATCCTCGCGAAAGCGGGGACTGGGCGACCATTCCTCTAGGCGACAGATTACCCTGCCGCTCAAGCAACCAACCCGGGCGACGAGGCGGAACAGCCTCCGGCGCCGAAACACCATGTCGCCCCTATTCGGTCTTGCACCCGGTGGGGTTTGCCGTGCCGCGCCCGTTGCCGGCCGCGCGGTGCGCTCTTGCCGCACCCTTTCGCCCTTACCAGCCCAAGAGCCGGCGGTATACTTTCTGTGGCACTTTCCCTGAAGTCTTGGCCAAAGCCGCAACCCCGCCGGGCGTTACCCGGCACCGTCGTTCCGTGGAGCCCGGACTTTCCTCGCCGGACAAATCCGCCGCGGTCGCCCGGTCCCCTGGCGAGGGCGATCTACGCGAGAGTTGGCTTAAACTCAAACCGTTCGTGGGAGATTATTGCGGCCGCGGCAGCAGGAGCGCGAGCAGCTTGGCGCGACACTCGCCGTCGACGATGCCGTCGATGAGATCGGGGCGGAAGCGGCGCTGGAAGGCGATCACCGCCTTCAGATTGTCCGACACGTCATAGCCGAATCGCTCAAGCGCGAGCAGAAAGCCGGCGTCGGTCCAATAAGGGTCCAACAGGTCGCGCGTCGGGCTCGGCAGCGCGAGCCGTCGCTTGGCGAGCGCGTGCCATGGAAACAGCTCGCCCGGATCCTCTTTGCGCGCCGGTGCGACATCCGAATGGCCGACGACATTGCCGCGGCCGATGCCGTGGCGCGCCTTGATGTCGGCGACGAGCGGGATGACTGCCGCGATCTGCTCGTCCGGGAATGGCCGATAGCCGAACTCATGGCCCGGATTGACGATTTCGATCCCGACGCTTGCCGAATTGACGTCGGTGATCCCGCGCCAATAGCTTTTGCCGGCGTGCCAGGCGCGGCGCTGCTCGTCCACCAACTGCAATAGCTGCCCGTCCTCGTTGACGACATAATGTGCCGAGACCCCGGCGTCGGGGCTGGTCAGCCGGGCGATCGCACCATCCGCGTCGGGCATCCCTGTGTAATGGAGAACGATCATCGACACCGGCAGCGCCCGCTGGTCGTGATTGGGCGATGGGCAGTCGATCGTCATCGGCGCATGGCGCACGGCAAGCGGAGTCGGGTCAAGCCCCGGACCTTAATCAGGCAGACGCCGCGCGCCGCTCTTCATTGCCGCTTCCTTCGAGCCGGTAGAGCCCGCGCCAGTCGCGGTCTGCGACGAGCTTTTCGGTCTGGCCGATGACCGTCTCCCCCGCCCCGAGCATCAGCCAGCCGTCGGGCGCGAGCGCCGCGGACAGCCGGTCGAACGCCATCCGCTTCTTCTCCGCATTGAGGTAGAGCAGGACGTTGCGGCACAGCACGATGTCGAACTGGCCGGCGCCGGGGTGCGGCGGCTGCTCGAGAATGTTGTGGACCTGGAAGCGGACGTTGCGGCGCAGCGCATCGGCGACTCGCCAGCCGGCGTCGCTTTCCTCGAACCAGCGGATCATCTGAGTTACGCCAAGCCCGCGCTGGGCCTCAAACTGAGTGTAGATACCGGTCCGCGCGCGATTGACCGCGGTTTCGCTGACGTCGCTGCCCAGCAGGTCAATGGTCCAGCCGGTCCAGCGCAGCGGGTCCTCGGCGAACAGCATCGCCAGTGAATAGACTTCCTGGCCGGTCGAGCATCCCGCCGACCAGATGCGGATCCGGCGCGTGGTCGCGCGCCGTTCGGCAAGCGCCGGAAGCGCGGCCTTGGCGAGCAGGTCGAACGGGGCGCGGTCACGGAAAAAATAGGTTTCGTTGTTGAGCAGCGCCTCGACCACCAATTGCGACAGCGACGGCTCGCGCCCCATCACTAGGATGGTGATGAGCTCGTCCAGCGTTGCAATCCCGCGCTCGCGCAGTAGCGACGACAAAGCGGTCTCGATCCGCCAGCGGCGGCTCATCGTCAATTGTTGTCCGGTGCGCGCTTCGAGAAGGCCGGCGAGGATGCGGATCGAACTGTCGCTTACCTGCACAAGGTTTCCTCCGCGCGAAGCGCGATTCGGCGCGCGATCTTGACTGGCGGCAGGACGGCGCAGGCAAGTCCCGCCTCGACCACCGCGCGGGGCATGCCCCACACGGCGGAGCTTTGCTCGTCCTGTGCGATGACCGACCCGCCGGACGCGATCAGGCGCGTCGCGCCTTCGGCGCCGTCGCGGCCCATTCCGGTCAGCATGATTCCGAGCGCGCGGGGGCCCAACACCGCGCCGGCGGTCGCCAGCATCGGGTCGACCGACGGCAGGCAGCCCGAAGGCATTTTCTGGTTGCTGAGGCGAACGATCAGCCGGTCGCCGGCCTGTTCGAGATTGAGGTGGGCATCGCCGGGCGCGATGACGATCTGGTCGGGCGACAGCCGCATGCCATCCTCGCCGACCATCGCCGGCCGCCCCGACGCGGTTGCAAGCTGCCGCGCGAACACCGTCATGAACGGCGCGGGCAGATGTTGCGTAACGAGGATCGGCACGCCGATGCGCGCCGGCAGGGCCTCGAACAGGGATGCGAGCGCGTGAATGCCGCCGGTGGAGGCGCCGATCGCGATGAGCCCGAGCGGCGCGTCGGCCATCGACGGCCCGCGAACCATGGCGCGAGTTGCAGACCCCTGATCGGCGGATGCGTAACGCGGGGCGAATTCGGCCGGGCCGAGCGCGCGCAATTTGGCCAGAAGCACTTCGGAAAAGCGGCCGTTGAAGCGTCCTGTACCAGGCTTGGGCAGCGTGTCGGCGGCGCCGAGCGCAAGCGCGGCCACGGTTCCCTCGGCGCCCGCCTCGGCCAGGCTCGATACGATGAGCACCTGGGCGCCGCGCGCCGCCGCGAGAATTCCGGGGATGGATTTGAGTCCTCCCGCTCCCGGCATTTCCAGATCGAGCAAGATGACGTCGACGCGAATGTGGCCAAGCGCCGATATGGCGTCCTCGGCGGTGCCGGCGACGGCGGCAATCTCAAATCCGCCGTCGGCCTCGATCATGCGCGCCAGCACGGCCCGGGCGACCATCGAATCGTCGACGATCATCAGGCGCAGGCGGCGGCCATGCGGCGGGGCGGCCCCGGCGTCGAAGCCGGACCGCGAAGAGGCGAGCGCGCCCTTCATCGCCGCGGGGTCAGGCGACGCCGACGAGCTGGAGCTTGATGTGCAAAGTCTCGCGGTCGAACGGTTTCATGACATATTCGTCGGCGCCGGCTTCGAGTGCGGCGCGGATGTGCGCCATGTCGTTCTCGGTGGTGCAGAACACGACCTTGGGCTGATCCTCATGGCCGCGCTGGCGAAGCAGTTTCAAAAACTCCATTCCGCTCATCACCGGCATGTTCCAGTCGAGCAGCACGACATCGGGCATGCTCGCCTCGCAATGATCGAGCGCCTCGCGTCCATCGCACGCTTCCTCGACCGAAAATTCGAGGGTTTCGAGGATATGGCGGGCAACCTTGCGGATCACCTTGCTGTCGTCGACGATGAGGCAGGTCTTCATGGCAAAAAATGCTTTCTTGGGCTCGCTTCACCAACCGGTGTAGCGCGTAAGAGTAACCAAGGGCTTAAGCGACTGCGCGATCCGCGGGCGGGCCGGCGATTAATGAGTCGATGTCGATCAGCAGCAACGGGCCTTCCTCGGTCTCGATCATGCCGAGCCCGACTCGCTCCCATCCGGCCCCCATCGCGGCGCGCACCGGGACCGGTTCGGACAGCGCCTCGACGACATCCTCAACCGCGTCGACGGTGAGCGCATAATGATGGCCTTCGATTTCGACCACGGCCGCCTCGCGAAGTCCGCTCAAGTCGGTCGTGCCAAGCTCGAGCGAGCGCTGGCAGTCGATCACCGTCAACACCCGGCTGCGCAGCGCCGACAGGCCGGCGACATGCGCCGCCGCACGGGGCACCGGGCTCAACGCGTCGAGCTCGACCACGCTTTCGACCTTGGCGGCGGGAAGCGCGACTCGGCTTCCGGCGACGGTGACGATCAACAACAGCTCATTCATCGTCCGCCTCCCGTGCCGCTGCTTTTGAGCGCCATCATCAATCCGGCGCGGTCGTAGCGATAGATCAGCCCCTTGCCGTCGGCATTCTCGGGATCGGCAGCGAGCGTCAGCACGCGGGCATCGCCGGTCGCCGAGGGCGCCTGCCCGTCCGACTGGATGACCAGATCGGGGAGCAGATCGTCGCCTTCGCCGATGACGATATAGCCGGCCGCCTCGACGATCGGGCGAAGCATATTCTGCATCCACGGATCGTCCGACGGCAGGCGGCACACCAGCGGCATCGCCGGGCGCGCCGCGCTCCCGAGATATTCGGCGAACAGCCAGTGCGCATCGAGCAGTTCGGCGGGCTCGCCTCCGATGAGCGACACGCCCGACACCTGCCCCGGTGAAGAAGCCGGGATGACGTCATGGTCGATCGCCATCAGGTCGATCACTTCGGCAAAGGCGTAGCCGATTTCCTGAGTACCGTCGTTCAGCCGGAACAGGCGGACCTTGCCCTCGAATGTCGTGCCTGGCGCCACCCCGGCGAGCGGCAGGATCGATTCGCCGAGATGGACGCGGAGCTGGCCCGCGCCCAGGAGAATCGCCTCGGCGGGCACTTCCTCGATCCGGTCGACGATCCCGAGGCGAAGCGCGCGGCGAGCGCCGTCGAGCCCGCGGAACAGCAGGACTGGCACGTCGATCGCGGCGGCAACCACCGGCCCTTCGACGACGCGGCTGCCGCGCTCCTGCATGTCGAGATGGATTCCGCCGACCTGCGCCAGGCCGGCCGGGTCGAACAGCAAGATCGGGCTGCCGTCGTCGGCAAGCGTGGTACCGGCATATAGCCCGGTGGCCATCACTGCCGGAGCGGCTGGCTTGACCACCAATTCCTCATGGTCGTGGATTCGGTCGACGGCGAGCGCAAACAGATCGCCGCCGGCCGGCTTCAGGACCACCAACGTGCGTTCGAGATCGGACATCGTGCTTTGCAGGCCGAGCACGTCGGCAAGGCTGATTTCGGGAACACGGCGGCCGCGGATGGTGGCGATCCCTGCCCCGCCGATGCGCTCGAGCGTGACGCTCGATCCGTTGGCGCGGACAATCTCCTCGATCGCGGCGCGCGGAATGGCGAAATGCTGGCTGCCGATCGACACCGTCAGCGCCGGAATGATGGTCAGTGTCAGCGGCACGCGCAAGGTCATGCGGGTGCCGCGGCCGACCGCCGAATCGACTTCGACGATTCCGCCGATTCGTTCGACGTTGGAGCGGACCACGTCCATCCCCACCCCGCGCCCCGAAATGGCGGTCACCTCCTGCGCGGTCGACAGGCCCGCCTCGAAGATTAGCGCGAGCTGTTCGCGCGGCGTCAAGGCGGCGGCGTCTTCCTTGGTCAGCGCGCCGCTCGAAATGGCTTTCTCGACCAGCCGGGCGCCGTCGATGCCCTTGCCGTCGTCGACGATGTCGATGAGGATCTGATTGCCGGACTGGCGCGCCGACACCGACAATATGCCGATCTCGCGCTTGCCCGCCTTGAGCCGCGCCGCCGGCGCTTCGATGCCGTGGTCGACCGCGTTGCGGATGATATGGGTCAGCGGGTCGCGGATCATCTCGATCATCTCGCGATCCAATTCGACGTCGCCGCCCTCGATATCGACCAGCACCTGCTTGCCGAGCTCGCCCGACAGGTCGCGGACCATGCGCGGCAAAGCGACGAATAGATTCTCGATCCGCTGCATCCGCGTCCGCGTGATCGCGTCCCGCATCTCGGCGATGATCCCCGACAGGCGTTCGAACGCACCGTCGACAGTGACGTCGCCGGCGGACTCGCGCAGGCGGCGGGCAAGCTCGTTACGCGCCAGCACCATGTCCGACACGCCCGACATCACCCGGTCGAGCAGTTCGACCGACAAACGGATCGTACGCGGCGCGGCGGCGGCGCCCTTGGCGATCGCTTCGCCGGTCGGCACGGCCGGAGCGGCGACCGCGGCGCCGGGCTCGAGCGCGTCGATAAGCGGCTGGTCGTCGCCTGCCGGAAATTCCTCATTTGCTTCGATCGCCGCGACCATCTCGCCGATGCGGTCGATGACGGCGAGCACGGCGCTGACCAG
>JALYQH010000238.1 GCA_030855945.1 Pseudomonadota bacterium
CTCAGTGCGGGACCCGCTAATGCCTAAAGTCACCGTCGACGGCGTTGCAATCGAGGTCCCGCAGGGCGCGACCGTGCTGCAGGCGTGCGAGCTGGCGGGGAAGGAGATTCCGCGCTTTTGCTATCACGAGCGGCTGAGCATCGCCGGCAATTGCCGGATGTGCCTGGTCGAGGTGGCGCCGGGGCCGCCCAAGCCGCAGGCGAGTTGCGCGCTGCCGGCCGCCGACGGCCAGGCGATCCGCACCGACACGGCGATGGTCAAGAAGGCGCGCGAGGGGGTGATGGAGTTTTTGCTCATCAACCACCCGCTCGACTGCCCGATCTGCGACCAGGGTGGCGAATGCGACCTGCAGGACCAGGCGATGGCCTATGGCCGCGGCCATTCGCGCTTCGACGAGCATAAGCGGAGCGTCGAAGACAAATATATGGGGCCGATCGTCAAGACGGCGATGACGCGCTGCATCCAGTGCACGCGCTGCATCCGCTTCGCCGAGGAAGTCGCCGGGGTGCCCGACATGGGCATGCTCTACCGGGGCGAGGACGCGCAGGTGACGACCTATCTCGAGCGGGCGTTTACCAGTGAATTGTCGGGCAATCTGGTCGACCTGTGCCCGGTCGGCGCACTGCTGTCGAAGCCCTACAGCTTCGAAGCGCGGCCGTGGGAATTGCGCAAGGTTCCGGGGATCGATGTCATGGACGCGGTCGGAACCAACATCCGCCTGGACGTCCGCCAGCGGCAGGTGATGCGCATCCTGCCCAGGATCAACGATTCGGTGAATGAGGAATGGGCGCACGACAAGACGCGCCACCATGTCGATGCGCTGGTGCGCGCGCGGCTCGACCGGCCGTGGGCGCGCAAGGATGGCAAGCTGGTCGAAGTGAGCTGGGGCGAGGCACTCGAGCTTTTTGCGGCGCAGATGAAGGCGGCGGGGCCAAGCGTCGCGGCGATTGCCGGCGACCTGCTCGATGCCGAGACGATGTATGCGGCGAAGGCGCTGCTGGCCCAGGCGGGGAGCGCGCTGCTCGAAGGCCGCCAGACCGGGCTCGACTATGACGTGACATCGCTGTCGGCGGTGCGGTTCAACACGCCGCTCGCCAATCTCGACAGCGCCGATGTCATCCTGCTGGTCGGCACCAATCCGCGCTGGGAGGCGCCGCTGGTCAACACGCGGTTGCTGAAAGCGGTGCGGCGCGGGGCCAGGGTCTACGGCATCGGTCCCGAGGTTGATCTGACTTACGCGGTCGAATGGCTAGGCGACGATCTGGCGACGCTCGCCAAGCTGCCCAAGGCGGTGTCCGAGGCGATCGCGGGCGCGACCAAGCCGGTAATGATCGTCGGCCCCGGCGCGCTCGCCAATGGCGGACTGGGCGCGGCGCTCAAGGCATCCGCTCCATTCATCAAGGGCGAGTGGAACGGCTTCAACGTCCTCCATACCGCGGCGTCGCGGATGGCCGGGCTGCTGCTCGGCTATGCGCAGAAGGGTGGGATCGCCGACATCGAGGCGGCCAAGCCAAAGCTGGTGCTGCTGCTCGGCGCCGACGAAGTCGCGGCCGACCGCTTTGTTGGCTCGTATAAAGTCTATATCGGCCACCACGGCGACAATGGCGCGAAGCAGGCCGATCTCGTCCTTCCCGGCGCCTCCTACGCCGAAAAGCACGGCACCTACGTCAACATCGAGGGCCGGGCGCAGCGCGGCGAGCGCGCCACTTTCCCCCCTGGGGACGCACGCGAGGATTGGACGATCTTCCGCGCGCTGTCCGATCTGCTCGGCAAGCCACTGCCGTTCGACCGCTTCGATCAGCTTCGCGCGGCGATGATCGCCGATACGCCCGCGCTGGGCACCGACGGAATCATCGACATGCCGTGGGCCCCGCCCAAACTCGACGCAACGGCGGAAGGCACGCTCAGCTACCCCATCTGGGACTTCTACCTTACCAACGCCATCTGCCGCGCCAGCCCGACCATGCGCCGCTGCTCGGAAGAGTTGGTCCACGGCCAAGCCTATGCGGAGGCCGCGGAATGACCGACTGGTGGCTACTGGTCCTACCTGCTGTCGTGATTGTCGGCGGAGCATTCTGGGTGATTGGCCGACGCACGCGTAGGCGTGAGGCTGAGCGGCCGAATCCCGCGAACAACTGGCAAAACGAGCAGTACACGGAGTTCGAAAAGGGCGGGAAACTGAGGTCCGAGTCCGTCGCCCCTCTCGATGACGGAAGGACATCGTTTTGATGACCGCCACCTTCCAAAATTGGGGCATGACGTACGATTGGGCGTGGTTCACCGCGACGATCGTTGGCATCCTCGTCATCGCTCTGCCGTTGATGCTGGCGGTGGCGATGGTGATTTATGCCGATCGCAAGATCTGGGCGGCGATCGCGCTTCGCCGCGGTCCCAACGTGGTCGGTCCGTTCGGGCTGCTGCAGAGTTTCGCCGACGGGCTGAAGGTGTTCCTCAAGGAAACCATCATCCCGTCGAGCTCGAACAAGGGGCTGTTCCTGATTGCGCCGGTGATCACCTTCGCCACCGCGCTGATCGTGTGGGCGGTGATTCCGTTCGACGTGGGCGTGGTGCTAACCGACATCAACGTCGGGCTGCTGTACATCCTCGCGGCCTCGTCGCTCGGCGTCTACGGCGTGATCGTTGCCGGCTGGGCGTCAAACTCCAAATATCCCTTCTTCTCGGCACTGCGAGCCGCCGCGCAAATGGTCAGCTACGAAGTGTCGATCGGCTTCGTTATCATTTGCGTCGTGCTTTACTCGGGCACCTTCAACCTCACCGCGATCGTGCTTGGGCAGACTGGACACGTGTTCGGTCTGTTTAATGGTTACGGGTTCAATCCCTTGCTGTTCCCGATGGCGGTGGTGTTTCTGATCAGCTCGATGGCCGAAACGTTCCGCACGCCGTTCGACCTGGTCGAGGCCGAAAGCGAACTCGTCGCCGGCCACCAGACCGAATATTCGTCGATGAGCTTCGCTTTGTTCTGGCTCGGTGAATATGCCAACGTCATCCTGATGTGCGCGTTGAACGCGCTATTGTTCTGGGGCGGATTCTTGCCGCCGCTCAACGTCGACCTCATCCCATGGTTCGACATTCCCGGAATCGTCTGGCTGTTCCTCAAGATGGGGTTCTTCTTTTTCATCTTCAGCTGGGTCAAGGCGACCGTGCCGCGCTACCGTTACGACCAGTTGATGCGGCTCGGCTGGAAGATTTTCCTGCCGCTTAGCCTGATCTTCGTCGTCCTCATCTCTGGGTGGGTCATGCTCACCCGCTACGGCTGCCACGATCCAAACTATTCCTATTGGGTCACCACACCCGCTGGTAGCTCTCCAGTTTGCGTTGGGAATCCACAATGATCGCGCGGACCATCAAGGCTTTTACGCTGTGGGAGTTCGTCAAGGCGCACGCCCTGACGTTGAAGTATTTCTTCAAGCCGAAGGCAACCATCAACTATCCGTATGAAAAGGTGCCGCAGTCGCCGCGTTTCCGCGGCGAGCATGCGCTGCGCCGTTATCCTAACGGCGAGGAACGCTGCATCGCGTGCAAATTGTGCGAGGCGATCTGCCCGGCGCAGGCGATCACCATCGAGGCCGAGCCGCGCGAGGACGGCAGCCGGCGGACGACGCGCTACGACATCGACATGGTCAAATGCATCTATTGCGGGCTGTGCGCCGAGGCCTGCCCGGTCGATGCGATCGTCGAGGGCCCGAACCTGGAATTCGCGACCGAGACGCGCGAGGAATTGCTCTACGACAAGGCCAAATTGCTCGCCAACGGCGACCGCTGGGAAGGCGCCATCGCCGCCAACCTTGCCGCCGATGCGGCTTACCGGTAGGCGCGCGCCGAACCCATGATCCTGATCCTCGCCTTTTACCTGTTCGCGACGCTGACCATCGTCTCGGCGCTGCTCGTGATCTTCGCGCGCAACCCGGTGCATAGCGTGCTGTGGCTGATCGTCGCTTTCTTCAATGCGGCTGGGCTGTTCCTGCTGCTCGGCGCCGAATTCATCGCGATGCTGCTGGTGATCGTCTATGTCGGCGCGGTCGCGGTGCTGTTCCTGTTCATCGTCATGATGCTCGACGTGGACTTTGCCGCGCTGCGCTCTGGCTTCACGAAGAACCTGCCGTTCGGGCTGCTGCTCGCGCTGGTCCTGCTCGCCGAAATGGTGATCGCGGTGTCGGCGTGGAAGGCGGGGCCAGTGACGCGCGGCGTCGCGCCCGTCGCGGAGAATGTCCAGCCGAACATCGTCGCACTGGGCGAGTTGATGTACACCCGCTTCCTGATGCCGTTCGAGCTTGCCGGGCTGATCCTGCTGGTGGCGATGATCGGGGCAGTCGTCCTCACCCACCGCAGCCGCGGGGATTCGCGCGGTCAGAATATCTCGCGCCAGATCGACCGTCGGCCGGAGGATGCCGTCAAGAACCTGCAGCCCGGCGTCGGCGAGGGGATGACGCTGTGATTGGTCTCACTCATTACCTGGCAGTCGCCGCCATCCTGTTCACGATCGGGGTGCTCGGTATCTTTCTCAACCGCCGCAACATCATCCTGATGTTGATGGCGATCGAACTGATCCTGCTCGCGGTGAACATCAACCTCGTCGCGTTCAGCGCCTATCTCGGCGATCTGACGGGGCAGGTGTTCGCGATGTTCGTGCTGACCGTCGCCGCTGCCGAGGCCGCGATCGGCCTTGCGATCCTCGTCATCTTTTTCCGCCGTCGCGGCTCGATCGCGGTCGACGATGCCGACCGGATGCGCGGCTGATGGACATCGCGATCCAGCTGATCGTTTTTCTGCCATTGCTCGCCGCCATCGTCGCCGGGCTCGGCGGCCGTCTCATCGGCAATTTCGCCGCGAAGCTGGTCACCACCGGCGCCCTGTTCGTCAGCACCGCGCTGAGCTGGCCGATCTTCATTGACTATGTCTCCGGCAGCGCGGGGCCGATGGTCATCGACGTAGCGGAATGGATCAAGTCGGGGGGGCTCGATGTCACCTGGGCGCTGCGCGTCGACGCGCTGACCGCGGTGATGCTGGTGGTGGTGACGACGGTTTCCAGCCTCGTTCACCTCTACAGCTGGGGCTATATGGCCGAGGACCCTAGCCAGCCGCGCTTCTTCGCCTATCTGTCGCTGTTCACCTTCGCCATGCTGATGCTGGTCACCGCCGACAGCCTGGTGCAGATGTTCTTCGGGTGGGAAGGGGTCGGGCTCGCTTCTTATCTGCTGATCGGCTTCTGGTATCACAAGCCCTCGGCCAATGCCGCCGCGCTGAAGGCGTTCGTAGTCAA
>JALYQH010000257.1 GCA_030855945.1 Pseudomonadota bacterium
GACCGATGCCAACGTCCTTATCGTCGGCGAAAATGGCACCGGAAAGGAGCTCGTCGCCCGCGAACTTCACCGCCGGTCCCACAGGAGCGATGGCGTGATGGTTTCGGTTGATCTTGGGGCTGTCGCCGAGAACCTCTTCGAGTCCGAACTGTTCGGTCACGCCAAGGGAGCGTTCACCGATGCGCGCGCGGATCGGCTCGGCCGCCTGCCTGCGGCGGACGGCGGCACGCTGTTCCTTGACGAAATCGGAAACCTTCCGCTCCACCTGCAGCCGAAGCTGCTCACCGCACTCGAGCGGCGCCAGGTCATCCCGGTGGGCGCCAACAAGCCGACCCCCATCGACGTCCGGATCATCGCCGCCACCAACCTTCCCCCCGAACGCCTCCGCGACGAAGGACGGTTTCGGCAGGACTTGCTGTTCCGGCTGAATACGATCGAGGTCGAGCTTCCACCGCTGCGCGAGCGTCGCGAGGACATCCTGTTGCTCGCGCGTCATTTCATCGACCTCTACTCACGCAAATACGGCAAGCCCGAGCGAGGTCTGTCGGCCGAAGTCGCAGCCGGGCTCCAGGGCCACGACTGGCCCGGCAATGTCCGCGCCCTGCGCCACGCGACCGAGCGGGCCGTCATCCTCGCGGAAGGCGACGCCTTCACGCTGGAGGATTTTTCGATTTTACGCGGATCGGTCCCATACGCGCCCGGCGCCGCGCCACTCGTGCCTCCTGGCGCCGACCTCAATCTGGACCGCGCCGAAAGGCAGATGGTCGAGGCAGCGCTGAGGAAGCATAGTTACAACATTTCCTCCGCGGCCGGCGAATTGGGGCTGTCGCGCGCCGCCCTTTATCGCCGCATGGAAAAGCATGGGCTTTAGAAGCGGTTTTGTCGCCGGCCTCCTCGGTTGGGTCGTGCTTCTTTTTCTTACCGGTGCGGCGCTGCTGTGGTCGTTTGCGACCCAAGGCCTCGGTGCGGTGAGGCTCGTGGCGGCATTGGCCTGCGCCGGAGCCACGATCGGACTATGGTATCATGTCCAGCGCACCAATATCATACTGGCGCGCTTCGTCGACGCCATCCGTCACGGTGACCTCACCCAAAACTTCGGCTCGATGCATGAAGGGAGCGGTTTCGCCGAGGTTGGCGAGGCGCTGAACCAGGTGATCCGAAAGCTTCGCGAGGAGCGCCACAAGTCAAGCGACGACCACCGTTTCTATGAGGCGGTTCTGGACGATGCTCCGACCGCGTTGCTCATCGTGGACGGGCAGGGGCGGGTGGAACTTGGAAACAAGGCGGCTCGGCGCCTGCTCGTCAAGCATCGCGGCGTTCGGATCGAGGATTTCAAGGAATATGGCGAGGCTTTCGCCAAGAGCCTGGGCGATTCATCGGTCTGCCGGCCGCGGCTGGTGCCGCTGGTCGTCGACAGCGTGCCGCAGACCGCGATGGTAAGCGCAGCTGTCGTGCACAGGCTCGGCGGCCTCGCCAGGGTGGTTGCTATTCAGCCGATCCAGACCGAACTCAACGCGGTCGAGATCGCCGCTCAGAGTGACCTCATTCGCGTGCTCACTCATGAGATCATGAACTCGATGACGCCGGTAACCTCGCTCGCTCACACCGCGGCCAAACTGGTGGCGAACGCCGAAAATGGAAGCGCGAGCGATATCGCCGATGCGCGAGCGGCGGTCGAAGCGCTCGCCCGGCGCGCGGATGGAGTGATGAGCTTCGTCGAAAGTTACCGGCAGATCAGCCGCGCGCCGAAGGTTCACCCGCGCGAGTTCGATGTCGGCCCTTGGGCACAGGAAGTTGGGTCCTTGTTCGTGGCGAGTGGAATCCCCGATAACCTCGATTTCCGCTTGAGCGTCACTCCCGACCACTTTGTAATCGATGCAGATCCGGACCTGCTCTTTCAGGTGCTTATCAACCTGCTTCGAAATGCTGCCGAGGCCGCGGCGGGACACAGCGGCCACCCTGTCGTCTCTCTGGCATTCTCGGTGACGCGCGGGGGGAAGACGAGCATCGAAGTGGCGGACAACGGTCCCGGTGTCCCCGAATCCCTGCGGCAAGACGTGTTCCTGCCCTTCTTCACCACCAAGCAGAATGGAACGGGCGTCGGCCTCAGCCTCGCCCGTCAGATCATGCTGGCCCATCGGGGCTCGATCACCCTGGATAACAGTCTCGCCGGGGGCGCGCTCTTCCGGCTTGTCCTGTGAGTGCGGCCCGCGATCGGCTGCCCGCCGGCAGGCGCTTGCACCCGCCGCACCGCTGTTCGCTTGCTGGCACGGCCCTTGCAATCAAGGCGCTATGGTCATTGCTATTTTTACAAGGAAGCTACGCATCTGCCCGAGGCGCAGCCCTCCAAAGCGTCCGCTACCGCACACGAATTGTTCGTTTTCGGACGATGGCTGGAGGCCCGAGCCGGAATCGAACCGGCGTGCGGGGATTTGCAGTCCCCTACGTAACCACTCCGCCATCGGGCCTCACGCGGAGCGGCGGCATTGGCGGACCGCGGGGCGGCTTGTCAATGCGTGCCTTTCGACCAACGGCGGCGCGGAGCGCTTGGCCTGCTCACCTTGGCGGGATAAAGGGCGGCTTGCACCGGCACTGTCTTAGCTTCATATAACAGTCGCACGCATTTGAGGACGTAAATGGAACATTCGCTCGCGCGCCGCGCCATGATCGACAGTCAGCTTCGCCCGCAGGCGGTGACGGATCCGCTCGTGCTTGGCGCGATGGCGTCGGTCCCGCGCGAGGAATTCGCACCCGAGAGCTCGCGATCCTTCGCTTATTTCGACCGACCGCTCGGCCTTGGCCGCGGCCGCTCGATGATGCCGCCGGCCGCGCTCGGCCGGCTGCTTAGCGAGCTTGCCCCGCGCCCCGGCGAGCGCGCGCTCGTTGTCGGCGCGGGTTCCGGTTACAGCGCCGCCCTTCTCACCGCGATCGGGCTTGCTGTGACCGCGCTCGAAAGCGACGCCGGCCTCGCCGCGATGGCGCGCGCGGCGGGGGTCGAGATCGCCGAGGACGACAAGGCGAGCGGGCGCTACGACCTGATCCTGATTGATGGCGCGGTCGAATATATTCCCGAGGCGATAATCGCGCGGTTGGTCGATGGCGGCCGCCTCGCCACCGCGATGGTCGACCGCGGGGTCAGTCGGCTCGTCGTCGGTCGGGTTTCGGGCGGACATCTGGGGCTGCGCACGATCGCCGATGCCGAGGTAGCGCCGCTGCCCGGTTTCGAACGCCCCCGGGCCTTCACCTTTTGACCATGGAGCAAGCGGTGCAACGTCATATTTTGATTGGAGCGCTGTCCCTGGCGCTGCTCGCCGGCACGGCCTCGGCCGACACGCTGCGCGAGGCGTTGGTGTCGACCTACGCCACCAACCCGACGATTACCGGCCAGCGTGAGAATCTGCGGTCGACCGATGCCGATGTCGCCATCGCCCGCGCCGCCGGCCGGCCGCAGGTCAGCGCCACGGTCGGGGTTAACCGCGACCTTACCCAGTCCGGCGTGTTCAATCGCGAATCCAAGGGGCCATATGTCACCGGGGGTGTCGACCTCAGCTATCCATTCTTCAACGGCGGCTCGGTGCGCAACTCGATCGAGGCGGCGCAGACCCGCGTCGCCGCGGGGCGAGCGACGCTTCGCGCAGTCGAAGGCGACGTCTTCACCGAAGCCGTCGCCGCCTACATGGATGTCATCCGTGACCGCGCCATCGTCGAACTGAATACCAACCAGGTGCGCGTGCTCGGCACCAACCTCGAAGCGACCGAGGACCGATTCGAGATTGGCGATTTGACCCGCACCGACGTTGCCCAGTCGGAGGCGCGCTTGTCGCTCGCTCGCGCCGATCTCGCCACCGTGCAGGGCCGTCTCGCGTCGAGCGAGGAGAATTACCGGCGAGTCATCGGCCGCCGTCCCGACGCGCTCCAGCCGCCGCCGCCGCTGCCGCCACTTCCCGCGACCGCTGACCAGGCGGTCCAGATCGCGCTCGTCAGCAATCCCGACCTGATCGCCATCACCCGCCAGGCCGAGGCCGCCGCGTCCGACGTGCGCGTCGCGCGCGCCAGCCGCCTGCCGACCGTGTCCGGAGTCGCGTCGGGCAATTATGCCAATACGCTCGCCGGCGACGTCCTCGGGCCGCGCAGCGGAACCGCGACCAGTATCGGCGTGTCCGGCCGCATCCCGCTTTACCAGGGCGGGCTTCCCGCCGCCCGCATTCGCCAGGCGCAGGCATTCGAGGGTCGGACGCTCGAGCAGCGCATCGCGACCGAGCGCGCGGTCGTCGCTACCACGCGTTCGGCCTTCGCAACCTATCAGGCGGCGCAAAACGCGATTGCCTCCAACCAGGTCGCGGTGACCGCCAACGAGCTGGCGCTGGAGGGCGCGCGCGCCGAAAATAGCGTCGGCACGCGAACCATCCTCGATTTGCTCAATGCCGAGCAGGAATTGCTCAACGCCCAGGTCGCGCTCGTCTCGGCGCGGCGCGATGCCTATGTCGCCGGCTTTCAGCTGCTCAATGCCATGGGCCAAGCCGAAGCCGACGACCTCGGCCTCGAAGGCGGCCCGCTCTACGATCCGCTTGGCAATTATCGCGCCGTCGCCGGCAATTGGAACGACTGGGCGAACGATCCGCGCCACACCCCGGTCGCCACCCGCACCGTCACGCCTCAGGAAGAAGCGCCGGGGCAGGAAGTTCCGCAGGGCGTGACTCCGGCGACGCGATAGGCGATAGGCAGGCCATGGCATCGGCCCGCGACCCCTCGATGGAAGACATCCTCGCGTCGATCAAGCGCGTCATCGCCGAGGAAAAGGAAATTCGCGCCGCCGCGCCGCCTCCCCCTCCGGCGGTTGACGAGCCGGCCGACGATGTCCTCGAGCTCGACGAAGTGGTCCAGACCGAGCTCGCTCCGGCGATCGACCTTGGGCCGCCGCTGATCGAGGAAAAACTGGTCGATTCGAGCCGATCGCGCCTCGAAGAGCTCGCGACGGTGGCCGCGACTGCTCCGCCGCCGGCGCCGGCCGCCAATCCGCTCGAGGAACTGATCCGCGAAATGCTCCGCCCGATCCTCAAGCAATGGCTCGACGACCATTTGCCGCAAGTTGTCGACGAGCATGTGAAACGCGAGATCCACCGCATCACCGGCCGGCCGGTCTAGCCACTTATCCTCCCCTCGTTTTCGAGGGGAGGGGGACCATCCATAGGATGGGGGAGGGGTTCTCGAATCCGCTCGAGGAACCCCTCCACCGCCTGCGGCGGTCCCCCTCCCCAGCAAATGCTGGGGAGGAGAGTGTTGCACCCCGCTCGCCCTCTGCTACCCCTAACACATGACCAAGCATCTGATCCTCGCCGCCGCCGCGGCCTCCGCCCTTCTTTCCGCTGCCCCGTCGCTCGCGCGCCCGATGACCGCGACCGACATGCACATGATGCGCCGGATCGGGAGCCCGAGTGTCTCGCCCGACGGCCGCATCGCGCTGTTCACACTGTCGACCACCGATCTGACCGCCAATCGCCGGGTCAACGGGCTCCACACGCTCGACCTTACTCGCCCCGGGGCCGCGCCGCAGCCGGTGGCAGCGCTCAAGGATGCGCATAGCGCGATGTTCGGCGCCGATGGAGCGATCTGGTATCTTCAATCGGTCGCCGAGCAGGATCAATTGTTCCGCATGCCGCTTGGCGGGCAGGCGGCGCAGATGTCGAGCATTAACGGCTCGGTCTCCGGCTATAAGGTGAGCGCTGACGGCAGCCGCCTGATCATTTGGGCGGACCGCAACCTCGCATGTGCCGATTTCGCGTGCGCCAGCGCCGGCCTCCCCGCCAAGGCCGAGGGCAGCGGCCGCGTCTATGACGAACTGTTCGTGCGTCACTGGGACACGTGGGTGGAGCCCGACGTCCGCAGCCGCATCTACAGCTTCCCGATCGCGGGCGGCCGGGTCACCGGCCCCGGCGTCGCGGTAACCGGCGCGTTGGTCGGCGACACGCCGTCGAAGCCGTTCGGCGGCGGCGAGGAAATCGACATTTCGCGCGACGGCCGCACCGTCTATTTCGCGCTTCGCGAGGCAGGGCGGATCGAGCCGACGTCGACCAACCTGGACATTTTCGCGGCTCCGGCCGACGGCTCGGCCCAGCCGACCAACCTCACCCCCGATAATGATGGCACCGACAATCTGCCGACGCTGTCGCCCGACGGGCGCACGTTGGCCTATGTGTCGATGGACCGCGCCGGCTATGAGGCCGACCGGCAGGTGCTGATGCTGCGCGATCTCGCCAGCGGGCGGACGCGGGCGCTGACCGCCGGCTGGGACCGCTCGGCCGGCTCGCTGGCGTGGAGCCCCGATGGCCGCAGCCTGATCGTCGACACCGGCGACACGATGGAGCATCCATTGTTCCGCGTCGATGTCGCCAGCGGCCGGGTCACCCGCCTGACGCAGGAGGGTACCGCGCATGACGCGCGGCCGCTGGGCGACGGATCGGTGCTGTTCGCGATGAACAGCATCATGGCTCCCGACGACCTTTATCGCATCGACCGCAATGGCCGCATCGCCCGGCTGACCGACGTCAACCGCGACCTGCTTGCTCAGCTCGACCCGGTGACCTTTGAAAAATACAGCTTCAAGGGGGCGGCGGGCGACACGGTATGGGGCTTCAAGCTGAAGCCGCGCGGCGCCACTTCGAAATTGCCGATCGCGTTCGTCGTCCATGGTGGGCCGCAGGGCAGCTTCGGCAATGGCTGGTCGTATCGCTGGAACTCGCGGCTGTTCTCGGCGCCCGGCTATGCCGTGGTCAGCGTCGATTTCCACGGCTCGACCGGTTACGGCCAGGCATTCACCGACTCGATCCAGAACGATTGGGGCGGAAAGCCGCTCGAGGATCTGCAGAAGGGCCTGGCCTTCGCCACCGCGAACGATCCCCAGCTCGACGCCGACAAGGTCTGCGCGCTCGGCGCGAGCTATGGCGGCTATATGATGAACTGGATCGCCGGTCGCTGGCCCGACCGTTTCGACTGCCTCGTGCAGCATGACGGCGTGTTCGACAACCGCGCCATGGCCTATGAGACCGAGGAATTATGGTTCACCGAGCGCGAGCATGGCGGCAAGGCCTATTATGAGGATCCGGCGGCCTATGAGCGGTGGAACCCGGTCAACCATGTCGCCAATTGGAAGACGCCGATGCTGGTGATCACCGGCGAAAAGGACTTCCGCATCCCTTACACGCAGGGCCTCGCCAGCTTCACCGCGCTCCAGCGGCTCGGCATTCCGTCGAAGCTGCTCGTGTTTCCCGACGAGAATCACTGGGTGCTCAAGCCCAAGAATTCGATCCAATGGTATGATGAAGTGTTCGGCTGGCTTGCCCGCTGGATGGGTCCGCCGCGGATCATGGAGGCCAATTAGTCCTGTCGTCACCCCGGGCTTGACCCGGGGTCCACCTGCCTTGGAGGCGAAAGAACAAGGTGGATCCCGGCTCAAGGCCGGGATGACGGTTGAGTAACGCAAGCCTCCCCGCTAACCGCGCGAGCATGACCGAGCTTGCCAAGACCTTCGACCCCGCCGCCATCGAGGCGCGCTGGTACGCCCATTGGGAGGAAGCGGGTCTGTTTCGCCCCGACCGGCCCGAGGCGACGCCGTTCACCATCGTCATGCCGCCGCCCAACGTCACCGGTTCGCTTCATATCGGCCATGCGCTCGACAATACATTGCAGGATATCCTCGTCCGCCACGCGCGGATGCAGGGCAAGGATGCTTTGTGGGTCGTGGGCACCGACCATGCCGGAATCGCCACGCAGATGGTGGTCGAGCGGCAGCTCGCCGAGAAGCAGGACAAGCGCACCAACTACAGCCGAGACGAGTTCATCGCCAAGGTGTGGGAATGGAAAGCGGAAAGCGGCGGCCAGATCACCCGCCAGCTCCGCCGCCTCGGCGCGTCCTG
>JALYQH010000258.1 GCA_030855945.1 Pseudomonadota bacterium
CGACGATAGCTGGGCCCGGCGACCTTGGCCGGGGGATGCGTTCGTGCTGCCCTTCGGTGTGGCAAAGAAGACCCGCGAAGGGGACCAGATCACGATTGTCACCTGGGGCGCGATGGTGCCGCGCTGCGAGGCGGCGGCGGAAGGGGTCAGCGCCGAGGTCATCGACCTGCGTACGCTGATGCCGTGGGACCGCAACATGGTTCTGGACAGCGTGCGGCGGACTCGGCGTTGCCTGATCGTCCATGAGGATTTGCGCACCGGCGGCTTCGGGGCGGAGATTGCCGCCGTGGTCGCCGACGAAGCGTTTCTCGATTTGGATGCGCCGGTTGCGCGCGTGACGATGCCCGACATTCCCAGCCCGCACCATCCCGAGCTCCTCGAATGGGCCTTGCCCTCGGTTGCGCGAATCCGCGCCGAGATCGATCGGCTCGTGGGGTTCTAGATGATAGAGGTTCGCGTTCCCGACGAGCAGGAGGGCACCAAGGCGGTCGTTCGCGCCTGGCTCAAGCGGGTAGGCGACACGGTTGCGGTCAACGATCCGTTGGTCGAGCTCGAGACCGACAAGGTGACGCAGGAAGTGCCGTCGCCGGGGGCGGGGGTGCTCAGCGAGATTTTGCTGGAGACGGACGCCGAAGCGGTGCCGGGGGCGTTGCTGGGGCGGATTGATTCAAGCTCCCCGGCGCAGGCCGGGGTCCAGGAGGCGGAGCCTGATACGTTGATCGTGGGGGAAGCGCCCTCCGGCGCTCTCGGACCCCGGCCTTCGCCGGGGACCGTGGAGTTGCGCCTCTCCCCCTCGGTCAAGCGCGCCATCCTGCAGCACGGCATCGATCCCGCCCGCCTTTCCGGCACGGGCCGCGATGGGCGGATTACGCGTGAGGATGTCGACCAGGCGGTGGCTGCCGCGACAACCGTCAGCATCGGCGAGCCCTCGACCGCGCAACCGCGTCACTTCGCGCCATCGGACATTCCGCACGACCGCATGCGACTCAGGATCGCCGAGAATATGGTTCGCGCGGTAAGCGAGGCGCCGCATGTCACCGCTTTGTTCGAGGCTGATTTTTCGGCCGTCGCCGCGAGCAAAGCCGTTCTCGCCGCGAAGGGCATCAAGCTCAGCTACACGGGTTATCTGATCAAGGCCGCGGCCGAGGCGATGGCGGTCGCACCAGCTATCAACGGGCGGTGGGAAGCGGATCGCATCGCCATCGCCCCGAGCATCAATGTCGGGGTCGGCACGGCGCTGGGCGACAAGGGACTGGTCGTGCCGGTGGTCAGGAATGCCGGGGCGCTGTCGCTCGAAGCGATCGGCGCCGCGCTCGACGAGCTCACCCGCCGCGCCCGCGAAGGCAAGCTGACCGGCGCTGACGTTTCGGGCGGCAGCTTCACCATTTCCAACCATGGCGTTTCTGGCAGCCTGCTCGCCAGCCCGATCATCCTCCATGCTGGCCAGGCTGCGATCCTCGGGGTCGGCAAGCTCGAAAAGCGCGTCGTGGTGCGCACCGTCGGCGGCCAGGATGCAATTCAAATCCGGCCGATGGCCTATGTCTCGCTCACCATCGATCACCGCGTCGTCGATGGCCATCAGACGAATGCCTGGCTGTCGCGTTTCGTCGAGATCATCGAAGACTGGCCCGCCGTCTGACGGTTGTTTCGTCCGCGAAAACAGCTTTTCCACTGGGCTCGTAACGGAACCCTTCCTTACCGCACAAGTTCTCCCGGCATCGGCGACGCTCGTCCCGGCGGCGCCGCAATCCGCGGAGAAATTGCCATGCCGAGAGCCCCCAATCGTTCGCCGGACACGGACTCGTCATCGACCCAGCGCGCGATCCTCGGCGCCGGCGCGCTGCTCGCCGCGGCGGGCGCCGCTTTGTTCTTCGGCCGCAGAACGAACGACGACAGCACCGACGGGATGGTGAGCGACGCGCCGCCCTGGACTTACAAGGACAGGCCCGAAGGCGAGAAAGGCGAGCTGATCGGCCGCAGCCAGACGATCAATCGTCCCCGCCAGGAAATCTATCAGCGCTGGCGCGACTTCGCCCGCTTTCCCGACTTCATGGACAATGTCCGCAGCGTCGAGCGGATTGACGACAAGCAGTCGCGCTGGACGATCGAAGCCCCGGCCGGACAGACAGTGGAGCTGGTCACGGAGATTACGCATGACGTCCCCGGTGAGCGGATCGCGTGGCGCAGTGTCGAGGGCTCGCAAATCGAGACCGCCGGCGAGGTGCTGTTCAAGGACGCCGCGCCCGGCCGCGGAACGATCGTCACCCTGGTGATGACCTACGACCCGCCGGGCGGCACGCTCGGCAAGCTTACCGCGAAGCTTTTCCGCCGCGAGCCGGCCATCCAGGCGCGGCTCGACCTTCGCCGTTTCAAGCAATTGCTCGAAACCGGCGAAGTCGCTCGCAATGCGAGCCCCTCGGCGCGCGAATCCGAGAGCCCCACCGAAGCCCGAATTTAGGAGGAAGTCCCATGCGTGCAGTAACCTGGCATGGCCGCCACGACGTTCGGGTCGACACGGTGCCCGATCCCGAAATCGTCAACCCGCGCGATTGCATCATCAAGATCACCTCGACCGCAATCTGCGGGTCGGACCTCCACCTTTACGATGGCTATATTCCGACGATGCGCGCCGGCGATATCCTCGGTCACGAGAATATGGGCGAAGTCGTCGAAGTCGGCGCCCAAAGCACGCTCAAGAAAGGGCAGCGGGTGGTGGTTCCGTTCACCATCTCATGTGGAGCATGCTTTTTCTGCTCGAAGCAGCAATTCGCCGCCTGCGACAATGGCAATCCCGCCGAGACATCCGACGCATCGGAAACGCTCTACGGCTATCCGATGGGCGCCGCGTTCGGCTACGCGCACCTCACCGGCGGCTATGCCGGAGGCCAGGCCGAATATCTGCGCGTACCCTTTAGCGACGTCGGGCCGGTGGTAATTCCGGACGGCCTCGAGGACGATAAGGTGCTGTTCCTGTCGGACATCTTGCCAACCGGGTGGATGGCGGCGGTAAACGCCGAGATCGAATCCGGGGATACGGTCGCGGTATGGGGCTGCGGGCCCGTCGGCCTGTTCGCGATCCAGTCCGCATTTCTCCTCGGCGCGCACCGCGTCATCGCGGTCGACCACTTCCCGCGCCGGCTCGAGCTGGCCAAATCGATGGGCGCCGATGTTCTGCATTTCGAAGGGGTCGATGTGCGCGAGGCATTGTTCGAAATGACCGGCGGGATCGGACCCGACGCGGTGATCGACTGCGTCGGCATGGAAAGCCACGGCATGGCGATCGACAATATCATCGACACGGTCAAGGCGCACACGTTCCTCGGCACCGACCGGCCAGCGGCGCTTCGCCAGATGATCCTTGCCTGCCGCAAGGGGGGACGGCTGTCGATGCCCGGTGTCTATGGCGGAATGGCCGACAAATTCCCCTTGGGCGCGCTAATGGAAAAGGGACTGACCATCAGGTCGGGCCAGACCCATGTGCAGAAATATACCAAGCAGCTGCTCGAGATGATCCAGGAGGGCAAGCTCGACACCACCTTCCTAATCTCACACCGCGCGAGCCTCGAGGAAGGACCAGAAATGTACCGCCACTGGCATGATGAGCAGAACGACTACACCAAGATCGTCTTGAAGCCGGAAATGGCCAGGGCGAGCCCCAAGCGGGAGCATGCGGACACAGCAGCTTAAGTCACGATCACCGGCGCCTCGGTCGCGACTCGCGCTCGTGCAATTCACGATTGGGCCGCTAGGCGACAACGCCTAAGGCGGTGAGCAGCATCCCCGCTGCCGCGGCGCCGAGGATCGTCGCGCCAACGCCGAGCTTGAAGCGGAAAATGGCAAGCGCCGCGGCGAATGCGAGCAGCGCCGCCCAAGGGTTGATGCTGGCGAGAATCGGCACGTCGAACGCGAAAGGTCCCCGGTCGATCTGGAGCGTCGATCCGAACAGCGCGTGGATGGCGAACCACAAAGCGAGGCTGGCGATCACCCCGACTACGGCTGCGAGAACGCCCTCGAGGGCGCCGGTAAGATGCGGTCTGTCGCGCAGCCGCTCGACATGCGGCGCGCCGGCGAAGATCCACAGGAAGCACGGCGCGAAAGTCACCAAGGTCGCGACCAGCCCGCCGATGGTGCCCGCCAGCAGCGGGTCGAGCATTCCCGGATCGCGATAGGCGACGAGGAAGCCGACGAATTGAAGCACCATGATCAGTGGGCCCGGCGTCGTCTCGGCGAGGCCCAGGCCATCGAGCATCTCGCGCGCGGTGAGCCAGTGATAGTTTTCAACCGCCTGCTGCCCGACGTAAGCGAGGACCGCATAAGCGCCGCCGAACGTGACCATCGCCGTGCCCGAAAAGAAGGTCGCGATCTGGCTGAGGACATGGCCGGGACCGAGCAACAGCAGCAAAGCGGCGACCGGTAAGAGCCATGCGGCAAGCCACGGCGCGGCAAGCCGGACGGATTGTCCCCAGCCAATGCGTTCGACCGAAAGTTCGGCGGGACGCTCGGCCCCGCGCACCATCCACCATCCGACCAGCCCGGCGCCGAACACAACCAGCGGGAACGGGGCCGAAAGAAAGAACAGGAGAAGAAAGGCGGCCACGGCAAGGATGCGCTGCCAGCGTGCCACCAGCGCTCGCCTCGCAATCCGTTCAAGCGCGTGGAGGACGATCGCGAGCACGGCCGCCTTCAACCCGAACAATAGTCCGGCGACGATCCCGACGTTGCCGGTGAGGACGTAAAGCCAGCTCAACGCCATAATCGCTACGACGCCGGGCAGGATGAACAGCAGCCCGGCGACTATCCCGCCGCGGACGCCATGAAACAGCCAGCCGATATAGGTGGCGAGCTGCTGCGCCTCCGGGCCGGGAAGCAAAGTGCAGAAGTTGAGCGCGTGGAGAAAGCGCTGCTCGTCGATCCAGCCTTTCTCGTCGACCAGCACGCGGTGCATGAGCGCGATCTGCGCCGCCGGGCCGCCGAAGCTGAGCAATGCGATCCGCGCCCAGGTGCGGGTCGCCTCGGCGAAGCCCGGCGCGGCCGTGGGTTGGGCCTGGCCGATTGGATCAACCTCGTCCGTCGCGCGCGGTCAGCGGCGCGCGCTGCGGTTCTTGCCGGTGATCGAAGCGATGATCAGGGCGAAGGCGGCGAGGCGGATGAGATAGACCCAGCTGCGCTCCTCCACCGGGATGCCGCCAAGCGCGAGGATCGCCTGCACCAGCCCAAGCAGCCAGAAGGCGAGCGCGAAGGCGATGAACAGCGTGTCGCCGGTCCGCTTCCAGAAGCGGAGGAAAAACAGCCCCGCCACGAGGAAACCCATGGTGATCGCTCCCGCGAGGAAGTCTTGCGCGTCGGTCACGTCATTCCTCCAGGTCCCAGATAAAGCCGAATAGCAGCACGGCGGCGGCGCCGAGCGAGAGAATCAATCGCGGCCATTGCAGCGACGCCGAATCCCCGATGACGACAAGATCGAGTCCGACCAGCAAATTGTTCGCCGCGAGCAGGACGAAGGAGATCGCGCTCCACAGCAGCAGCCGCGCGCCGCTCTTGCGATAGCTTCGTGCGAGCAGATAGGCGCACACGCTGCTGGTGAGGAAGCAAAGCAGGTAAACCGCCGTCGGGAAAAAGTCCTGCATCGCTAATCCTTCCGCAACCGGAACGCGTCGGCGAAGGCGGTCAGCCCACCATGGGCCGATCCGATGATCAGGCGCCGAACCGCGCCCGGGCTGCTGTCGTAATAAGAGGCGGTGGCCGTCACCAGCTCGCCGAGCTCGGGCGTAGCAGGAGCGTAGCGAGCCGAGCCATTACTGGAGGTCACCAGCAATCCCGCCGCGATCAGGGACTCGATCGACTGGAAAACGATAGAATCGCTCGCCCGCAGCGCGGTCACCAATTCGTCGGGGGTCCACTCGCGATCGTCGTTGCGCCGCAGGTGAAGGAGCAGTTCGAGCGACCAGATCGAGCGAAAGCTCGTCTGGATGAAGGAGCCAATTTGGTCTTCGGTCGGCATAGGCGTCGGTGGAGTCCCCAGATGATTGCCGGTCGCTTCGCACGGAACCAAAGCCCGATACTGGCGCA
>JALYQH010000267.1 GCA_030855945.1 Pseudomonadota bacterium
GAGCAAGCCTGAGCTTCGACCGCGCGGCGCGGCGCGGCCAGTTGGCGGTGCGGCTGTCGCGAGTTGCGCGGCCGGGCTCGAGCGTGATGCTGACGATCGGCGAAACCCCATTCCTGCTGATCGGGCGCGGGCCGCTGGCATGGAGCCGGGGACCGGCGCAGGAAGCGGCGATCATCGCCGCGATGCGCGCGGCAAGCGGAATGCGGGTCGAGGCGCGCGCGACACGCGGCGGGCGGTTCGTCGATCGCTATTTGCTCGACGGCGCGCCAACCGCGATCGACGCCGCCGCCGCTTGCGCCGTTACGCACCTAGCAAAGCGCTGACATCTCGACTAAATGGCGGCCTTCCATGAGCGCCGACACCAACCTCATGCCGATTCCCGGCCCCGTCGATCCCGTGCCCGTCCCGCGGGCCGCGGCCGCGCGCGCCGATGGCCGCGTTGAGCTTGTCGGCCTTCCGCGCGAGGCAATCCGCGACGCACTCGAGGCGGCTGGGTTGGAGCCGAAGCAAGCGAGGCTGCGCGCCAAGCAAATCTACCATTGGATCTACCATCGCGGGGTCAGCGATTTCGCGGCGATGACCGATGTGGCCAAGAGCCAGCAGCCGTGGATCGCCGAGCGGTTCGTCATCACCCGCCCCGAAATCGTCGAGGCGCAGGTTTCGACGGACGGCACCCGCAAATGGCTGCTTCGAACCCATGACGGCCATGACTATGAAATGGTGTTCATCCCTGACGCCGATCGCGGCACTTTGTGCGTATCGAGCCAGGTCGGCTGCACCCTCAACTGCCGTTTCTGCCACACCGGAACGATGAAGCTGGTTCGCAACCTCGATCCGGCCGAGATCGTCGGCCAGGTGATGCTGGCGCGCGACGCGCTTGGCGAATGGCCCAAGGAAGGCGAGGCGCAAAGCGATTCCAGCTACACCGCCGACGGGCGGATGCTGACCAACATCGTGATGATGGGGATGGGCGAGCCGCTCTATAATTTCGACCATGTGAAGCAGGCGCTTAAGATTGTAATGGATGGGGACGGGCTTGGCCTGTCCAAGCGCCGGATCACCTTGTCGACCAGCGGCGTCGTGCCGATGATGGCGCGCGCCGGCGAAGAGATCGGCGTCAACCTCGCGGTTTCGCTCCACGCGGTGACCAAGGAAGTCCGCGACGAGATCGTCCCGATCAACAAGAAGTACGGCATCGACGAATTGCTCAGCGCATGCGCGGCTTACCCCGGCGCGAACAACGCGCGGCGCATCACGTTCGAATATGTCATGCTCAAGGACAAGAATGACAGCGACGCCGATGCTCGCGAGCTGGTGCGGCTGATCAAGCAGTACGACCTGCCGGCGAAGGTCAATCTAATCCCGTTCAATCCGTGGCCGGGCGCGCCCTACGAATGCTCGACGCCCGAGCGAATCCGTGCCTTTTCGACGATCGTCTTCCAGGGCGGGATTTCGGCGCCGGTCCGCACCCCGCGTGGGCGCGACATCGACGCCGCCTGCGGCCAGCTCAAGACCGCCGCCGAGAAGAAGAGCCGCGCCGAGATCGACCGCGAGGTCGCGGCCCAAGCCGCTGCCTGACCCGGTCGAAGCCGTGCGGCTGCGACTGGCGGCTGCGGTTCACCAAATATTCGATGACAAAGCGGGCCTGCGCCCGTCGCTGCTGGCGCGCTGAGTCAGCGTGCCGCCGTCCGGGAAGCGATCGGCTCGTCGGTGAACAGCGGCCGGCTGAGCAGGAGCCACAGGAGCCCGGCGACCAGGAGCGGCGCAATACGCACGCCATAGAAGCTCAGGAAGAACATGGCCGGGATGACGACAAACACAGCGGCGGCGATCAGCAGCCCGGGCAGCAGGCCGGGGCGATGGTCGGCGCGAGAAGCCGCCACCATTGCGAGGTAGGCCGCGAGTCCCACCACGGTCATGTCGTAATTATACGCATAGGGCAGCACCAGGAACGTCGCGGTGGCGGTGGCGGCGCCGGCGCGCATCGCATCGCCGGGCTGGGCGACCCACAGCGCGTTGATGGCGGCGAGCGCAACCGCCGCCTGCCCTGCCCAGGCAAGGGCTCGCGGGACGTCGAGCGCTAGCAGGCTGGTGGCGACGGTCGGCATCAGCAGTGCGAAATAGGTTTGGCTTTGCTCGACCAAGGCGAGCTGGCTTCCGGCGGTCCCGCCAAGGAAGGCGCGCCATGGCTCCACCCCGAAGAAGATCAGCGAGGTCAGCACCAGCAACGACACGGTTGCGGCGGCGGCGGCGATCGTGCGCCAGGCCCCGCGGCGCACCAGCACCAACGGAAGCAATATGGCCAGGTGCGGCTTGACCAGCATCAAGCCGATGGCGATCCCAGCGGCAATCGGACGACGCTCGACATTGGCCCAGGCGAACAGCCATAGTGCGCCGAGCAGCAGGCCGTAATGGCCCGCCCACAGGCACAGCAATGTGGTCGGCAGAACCAGCGCCAGCCACGGTGGCCCGCCCGCTCGTGCCAGCCACGGCCGCGCGGCCCAGGTGAAAGCAACGAGGGAGACGCCAAACCATAGAGCGAGCGCGGCGAAATAGGGCAGCGCGCCGAACAGGGGTGCGTAGATGAGCGTGACCGGCGGATAGCTGTAGGCATGCTCGCTGATGCCGGGGCCGAAGGTGGCCGCCTGCCACTGCTGGTAGGCGGCGATATCGTAGACGGTCGCTAACCTGCCTTCGAGAATCAGGCGGCCCGCGCTGTGCACGTTGGCGAAATCGCGTCCCCACAGCGCGATGCCATTGACCGAAATGCCTTCGAAAGTGGCGAGATCGACCGCGAGCAGGTTCGCAACGGCGAACAGGCCGAGGATCCAGGCAATTCGGATGACAGGATGGTGCCGCGCGCCGCGCGCGTCCGGCGCTCCCTCAGCTGGTCGTTGATCGATGGCCGTCGTCCTCCGCTTGCAAGCGCCGCGCGATGTAGCCAAGCCTTGAGTCGCGCCGCAAGACAATCGCGCGAGCGCGGCGCATGGAGTCTTCATCGATGGCCCTGATCGACAGCCTGATCGGCAAAATCCTCAAACAGGGGCAGTTGACCCTCATCACACCCGACGGCGAGCGTAAGACTTATGGTCCCGGCGGCGGCCGCGCGCTGACCGTCCGAGTCACTGACACCAAGGTCTTGCTCGATCTGGTCCGCAGCCCGCGGCTCGGTCTGGGTGAGGCCTATATGGACGGTCGGATGATGATCGAGGATGGCAATATCCTCGACCTGATGACGATGGTCGTCGGCGGCATTCGCTGGGAGGACAAAGCGGTCGGCCGCACGGCGCTCAACAAAGGCAAAAACAAGTGGAGGGCTCTGTTCCGGCGCAATCCGGCCGACGCGTCGAGGCGCAACGTCGCGCATCATTATGACGTCGGCAATGACCTATACCGGCTCTTCCTCGACGACGACCTGCAATATAGCTGCGCTTATTTCACCGATCCGGCCAATGGCCTCGAGCAGGCGCAGGCGGACAAAAAGGCGCACATCGCCGCCAAGCTCTATCTGAAGCCCGGCCAGCGGGTGCTCGACATCGGCTGCGGCTGGGGCGGGACCGCGCTCTATCTCAACCGCGTTGCCGGGGTCGAAGTGCTTGGCGTGACGCTGTCCGAAGAGCAGCTCAAGGTCGCCCGCCGCCGCGCCGAGGAAGCCGGGGTCGCAGACAAGGTCAAGTTCGAGCTTACCGACTATCGCTCGGTCACGGGGACGTTCGACCGGATCGTGTCGATCGGCATGTTCGAGCATGTCGGCGCGCCCCATTATGACGAATTTTTCGCGGCCTGCCGCGCGCTTCTGGCCAAGGACGGCGTGATGCTGCTTCACACCATCGGCAAGTTCGGCAAGGCGGCGGCGGCGCCCGACCCGTTCACCGAGAAATATATCTTTCCCGGCTATCATCTGCCGTCGCTGTCGCAAATGTGCGCGGCGAGCGAGAAAGTGCGGCTGATCGCGAGCGATGTCGAAACACTGCGGCTGCACTACGCTTACACGCTGCGCCACTGGCTCGAGCGGACGGTCGCGGCGCGCGGCGAAATCGAGGCGATGTACGACGCGCGCTTTTTCCGGATGTGGGAGTTCTACCTCGCCGGCGCGATCGTCGGGTTCGAATGCGGGACGATGTGCAATTATCAGGTGCAATATATCCGTGACCGCCGCGCGCTGCCGATCACCCGCGACTATATGGCCGAGGCCGAGGCGAAATATCGCGCGGGTTGACCTCTATTTCGCGCGCAGCTCCGCCAGCAATTCGGGCGCCGGATAGATCGATTTCAGCGCCTGCTCGATCGCCGCGGTCGACATCGCGATCGATCGCGCCATGGTCATGTCATAGGCATAATCGTTGCGCAGGCCGTGGATGTTGCGGTCGAAATTGGCGCCGATGACATTGGCGTTGCGGTCGATCACCGGCGATCCCGAATTGCCGCCGATGGTGTCCGCGGCATAGATGAAATCGAGCGCGCCCGCCTCGTTGATCGCCGAACGCCGCGTCAGGAACGCCGGCGCCAGCGCGAACGGATCGGCGCCGGTGGCGCGAGCGAAGGCGCCGCCGAAGGTCGTCCGATAATCCGTTTTGCGGCCGTTCTCGGTCCAGCCGCCGACCTTGCCGTAGGTGATGCGCAGCGAGAAGGTGGCGTCGGGATAGACGCTGTCTCCATAGGCAGCGAAACGCGCGTCGGCGAGGCGGGCGCGGGCGGCGGTTAGCGGGCCGTCGTAACGTTCGTCGTAAAGCGTCTGCAGGTGGCGCTGATTGGCGTCGAGCTTCCGCGCATAGACGATCATCGAGTCGGTCGAGGCGGCGATGGCGGCGGCCCCGCCGTCCCACAGCGCCTTGCGCACCGCCGGGTCGGCGAGGCGGGTGCCGCTCACCAGCCGATCAGCCAATCCTTCCGGCGATTCCTTGCCGAGCAGCAATTGAGTCTGGGCATGGTCGGCGCCGAGATATTCGCGCGCCTTGGACAGCGACCATTCCATCATCAGCGCATCGAGCCACGGCGTGATCGGACGCGCATCGAGCGTGGTCTTTTCGAGCAGCGGCAGCGCGCTGTCCGAAAAACCGGGAAGGCGCTCGCCGTTGGGCTTGGTCCGCTCTTCGGCGACGCGGACCAGCGTCAGCGCATAGTCGAACAGGTCGCCCGACGGCTCGGCGAAGCGAAATTCCGTATCGAGCGCTCGCTGGGCGGCGACGGCGCGGTCGATCTCGCTCCACGGGTCGCCGATCGCTGCATTGCCCGCGCTTTTCGCCCTGAGCGCGGCCTCATTGGCCGCAAGCCGGGCGTAGAAGGCCGGATCGCCGAGCGCCTTGGTCCGCCCGATGGTGCGTTTCAGATTATTCTCGAGGCTGTTGAGCGCGCCCTCGCCTTCGCGAGCGCGTTCGGGGCTCAGTTTCATCGCCGAGATCAGCCGGCCGCGAAGCTCGGACTGGGTGGCGAGCGTGATCGGCAGATTGACCTCACGCTGATAAGCGAACTGGCTCAGCGTGAGCATTCGCTGGGTCGATCCCGGATTGCCGGTGACGAAAATCAGCTCGCCATCGACCGGCTCGCGTCCGGTCCATTGCAAATGCTGCGGGGTAGCGACCGGACGGCCATTTTCATATGCGCGAAGGAAGGCGCCATCGAGCGCGTAACGCGGGAAGTTGTAATTGTCGGGGTCGCCGCCGAAGGTCGAGGCGGCGGCTTCGGGCGCCCAGACGATGCGCACGTCGCTATATTTGCGATAGGTGTAGAGCTTATACTGGCCGCCGCCGTAGAGGCTTACGACTTGGCAGCGGGTGGTGACGGTGTCCGGGCAAGCGGCCTTTTCGATCGTCGCCGCCGCAGCGGTGCGCGCCTTGACCGCGGCTTCGCCGGTCGCCGCGCCGATCGCCGCCTTCACTTGCGGCGTCACGTCGCGGATTGCCGTGACCACTTCGGCCTGCTGGCCCGGGCACTGCTTTTCGGCCGCGCGGCTGCGGGCGTTGACGCCGCCCGCGAGGATGTCGTTACCGCTGGTCGACAGGTCCTCGAGGCAGCTAGCGACGCAATGCTGGTTGGTGAAGATCAACCCGGCGTCGGAGACGAAGCTGGCCGAACAGCCGCCCGTCAGGCGGACATTGGCGGCCCGGACGCGGTCGAGCCACGCCTGGTCGGGCGCCCAGCCATATTCCGCGCGCAGCTTGGCGGCGGGGAAGGCGTCGAACGTCCACATCCCCTCGTCGGCGTTGGCCGCGCTCAGCGGGAGGGCGATACCAACAAGTAGCAGTGCAATCCGGGGCATGGCGATCCTTCTGAGCGAGCAATTGATTTGACCCGACAACATCTATCCGTTCGTCCCGAGCGAAGTCGAGGGACGCTGGCAAGAAACGTGTCTCGACTTCGCTCGACACGAACGGATCGACTTTGGAATTCTTCTAGCGGTTGAGCTCGGTGACCAGTGCTGGCGCGGGATAGATCGTCTCGAGCGCTTCCTGGATCGCGGCGGTCGAGACCGAGACGGTGCGGTTGATGCTGCCGTCATAGCCGTAATTGCCGCCGAGCGAGTGGATGTTGCCGTCAAACGCAGCGCCGATCACCCCGCCGCTGCGGTCGATCACCGGCGATCCCGAATTGCCGCCGATGATGTCGTTGGTCGAGACGAAATCGTAAACGGTGTTCATGTCGATCCTCGCCCGGTTGGCAGCGAAGGCGCCGGGTAGGTCGAACGGGTCGGCACCGGTTGCGCGCTCGAAGGTGCCGCCGATCGTCGTTCGGGTCGGGACCTGGCGGCCGCGCTCGGTCCAGCCCATGACCTTGCCGTAGCTGATGCGCAAGGTGAAGGTCGCGTCGGGATAGACGCTGTCGCCGAAGGCGGCGAAGCGGGCATCGGCAAGCCGCGATGCGGCGGCCGTGAGCGGTGCGTCATAGCGTTCGTCCACCAGCTTCTGGAGCTGGCGGTCGCGCGCGTCGAGTTTGCGCGCATAGACGATCATCGGGTCGGGCGACGCGTCGATCGCCGCCTTCCCGCCATCCCATAACTGCTTGCGGAAGGCCGGATCGGCGAGGCGCGTATTGCCGACCAGACGCGCCGCCAGCGCTTCGGGGGATTCGCGGCCGAGGAGCAATTTGGTGTCGGGATCGTCGGCGCCGAGATACTCGCGCGCCTTCGACAGCGACCAGCTCATCTGCAGCTCGTCGAGCCACGGCGTGATCGGGCGCGCGTCGAGCACGCCTTTCTCGACCAACGGCAACCTGCTGTCGGTGAACCCGGGCAACCGCTCGGCATTGGGCTTCGCGCGTTCGTCGGCGGCGCGCACCAGCGTCGCGGCATAAGCGTAGAGATCGCCCGACGGCGAGGTGAAGCGGTAGGGCAAATAGAGCTCGCGATAGGCGGCGACCGCCTTGCTTACATCGGCCCACGGATCGCCGATCGCGGCATTGCCGGCGCTGCGGCGCCTCAGGTCGGCTTCGGCGGCGGCGAGGCGGCCGCTGAAGGCCGGATCGCCAAGGGCCTTGACCCGGCCGATATAGACTTTGAGGCTATTCTCGACCCCGCCAAGGGTTTCGGCGCCTTCGCGCGCCCGCTCGGGGCTTTGCGCCATCGCCGCGATCAGCCGCCCGCGAAGCTCCGAATAGACCGCGACATTGATCGGCGCCGACACTTCGCGGGCGAAGGCGAGCTGGGCCTGGGTCTGAAGCCGCGCGGTCGATCCCGGGTTGCCGACGACGAACGTCGCTTCGCCATCGACCGGCGCGCGGGGTGCCCACTTCAGGTGCTGCGGGGTCGAGGCGGGGCGGCCATTCTCATAGGCGCGGAGGAAGCTGGCATCCATCGAGTAGCGCGGAAAGTTGAAATTGTCCGGGTCGCCGCCGAATTGCGCGGCCTGTGCCTCGGGCGCCCAAGCCACGCGGACATCGCTATATTTGCGGTAGGTGTAGAGCTTGTACTGACCGCCGCCGTAGAGGCTGACGACCTGGCAGCGGGTAGTCGCCTGGTCGGTGCAGCCGGCCGCCTCGATCGCCGCGATGCGAGCGGAGCGCGCGCGCACCGCCGCTTCGCCGGTGGCGCCGCCGACCGCCGCCTTGATGTCGGGTGTAACGTCGCGAATGGAAGTCACGACCTCGGCCTGCTGGCCGGCGCATTTGCGCTCCTCGGCGCGGGTGCGCGGGGTGAAGCCGCCCGCGAGAATATTGTCCTGCGCGGTCGAATTTTCCTCGAGGCAGCTAGCGATGCAATGATGGTTGGTGAGGATCAGGCCGGCATCGGATACGAAGCTCGCCGAACAGCCGCCGGTCAGCCGCACCGCGGCGGCCTGGACCTTGTCGAGCCACGCCTGGTCGGGCGCCCAGCCATATTCGGCGCGCATCTTCGCGGCGGGGAACGCGTCGAACGTCCACATCCCTTCCTCGGCGCGCGCCGCGCCAAGCGGCAAGGCAGCGGCGGTGGCGAACAGGATGGCGGTACGGACGGAACGACGCATTGGAATATTCTCCCCGAGAGACTAGTGGCAACCTGCACGAAAAAGGGCTCGGCGCAACCGCCGAGCCCCCTTTGACGCAGCAAATCAGAGCTCGCTATCCGGCTTGGCCAGCGCGCATCTGCTTCATCATTCCGCGCGCTCCGCGGCGCTCTTCGCGCGTGATGCTGCCGTCGCGGTTGGTGTCGACCATGTCGAAATGGCGAGCTGCCCCCGACGTCGCTTCCTGCAGCGTGACCTGGCCGTCACGGTTGGCATCGGCCATGCGCAGCATCGCACCGCCGAACATCCCGCCCCCCTTGCGATTCATGCGGCGCTTGGCACCGGGCTGATCCGCCTTCGCGGAGCGCTTCTCGGCGCGCATCTCGCGGACCTGGGCAAATTCGTCGCGGCTGATCATCCCGTCGCGATTGGCGTCAAAGCGGTTGAATGGTGCATCGGGATTGCGCGCCGCGCGCTGTGCCTTGCGCGCCTCGCGCTTGGCCATGCGCGCGCCGCGCTGCGTGGTCATTTCCTGGGTGGTCAGGACACCGTCACGGTTGGCGTCGACCCGCGCGAAGCGAGCGCGGACGCGGGTGTCGATGTCGGCCCGGGTCATGACCTTGTCGGCCATCGGGCGCTGCTGCGCGATCGGCGGAGCGGGCTGGGCGATGACTGGAACGGCCAGCGCGGCGACGAGTCCGGCAAAAAGAAACTTACGCATAGGGAAACCTCCACAAGAATGACGAAACCTGCTGATAAGGCAGGCGACCTGTATCACGCTTGAATGGCCCGTTCAGGGGTGGCAAGGGCGCGGGAGCCCCTGACCGCTGGATCCCGTGCACTCGATGACTAGCGCCGACCCCATAAGCCGCGTGGTGCTTGCCTTTTCGGGCGGGCTCGACACCAGCGTCATTCTCAAGTGGCTCCAGCAGACTTATGGCTGCGAAGTGGTGACCTTCACCGCCGACCTTGGCCAAAGCGAGGAGCTCGGCCCGGCGCGCCGCACTGCCGAACTGATGGGGGTCCGGCCCGAGCACATCTTCATCGACGATCTGCGCGACGAATTTGTCGCCGATTACGTGTTCCCGATGATGCGCGCCAACGCCCTCTACGAAGGCCTCTACCTGCTCGGCACAGCGATCGCGCGGCCGTTGATCGCCAAGCGCCAGATCGAGATTGCGCGCGAAGTCGGCGCCGACGCGGTCAGCCATGGCGCGACCGGTAAGGGTAATGACCAGCTGCGGCTCGAGCTTGGCTATTATGCGCTCGCGCCCGACATCAAGGTCATCGCGCCATGGCGCTTGTGGGATTTGACCAGCCGCTCCGCGCTGATCGAGTTCGCCGAGAAGAACCGGATTCCGGTGCCGAGGGACAAGCGCGGCGAGAGTCCTTTCTCGAACGACGCCAATTTGCTCCACACGTCGAGCGAGGGGAAGGTGCTCGAAGAGCCTTGGGACGAAGTGCCGGACTATGTCTATTCGCGCACCGACGACCTGATTGCCGCCCTCGACGCGCCGGAAGAAATCACGGTCGAGTTCAAATGCGGCGACGGGGTCGCGGTCAATGGGGAAGCGCTTGCCCCGGCGGCGCTGCTGGCCAAGCTCAACCAGCTTGGTGCGCGCCACGGCATCGGCCGCCTCGACCTGGTCGAGAACCGGTCCGTCGGGATGAAGAGCCGCGGAATGTATGAGACGCCGGGCGGGACCATCTATCATGCCGCGCACCGCGCAATCGAACAGCTGACCCTCGATCGCGGCGCGGCGCACCTCAAGGATGAGCTGATGCCGCGCTATGCCGAGCTCATCTACAACGGGCTGTGGTTCAGCCCGGAGCGCGAGATGCTCCAGGCGGCGATCGATCTCAG
>JALYQH010000339.1 GCA_030855945.1 Pseudomonadota bacterium
GATGCACCGCCTCGCCTGCCATCATTGCGGCCATGTCATGCCCCCGCCGCGCCTGTGCCCGGAATGCGGTGACGAGGACAGTCTCGTAGCCTGCGGCCCCGGCGTCGAGCGCATCGCCGACGAGGTCACCGCGCTATTCCCCGATGCCCGCACCGCGATCGTCACCAGCGACACCATCTGGTCCCCCGCCCGCGCGGCCGATTTCGTCGCCAGAATGGAGGCAGGCGAGATCGACATCGTCGTCGGCACCCAGCTTGTCACCAAGGGCTATCATTTTCCCAACCTCACCCTGGTCGGGGTGGTCGATGCCGACCTCGGCCTGCAAGGCGGCGACCTCCGTGCCGCCGAGCGCAGCTTCCAGCAGATCCAGCAGGTCGCCGGCCGCGCCGGCCGCGGCGACAAGCCCGGCAGGGTTCTGGTCCAGACCCACGATCCCGAGGCCCCGGTGATTGCCGCGCTCGTCTCGGGCGATGTCGCCGGCTTTTACGCCGCCGAAACCGAGGCGCGGCGCGAGGCGGCTATGCCCCCGTTCGGCCGCCTCGCCGCGATCATCGTCTCGGCCGAGGACCAAGCCGAAGCGCAGGGAGTCGCCCGCCGCATCGGCCACGCGGCGCCCGAGATCGACGGAATGGCGGTGTTCGGCCCCGCCCCCGCCCCACTCGCCATGCTCCGCGGCCGGCACCGCCAGCGCCTGCTGGTCCACGCCGCGCGCAAGCTCGATGTCCAGGACGTCATCCGCGACTGGCTGGGCCAGGTTGAATGGTCGGCCAAGGTCCGCGTCGCCGTCGATGTCGATCCCTATAGTTTCCTCTAACCTGCGGGCGCTTGCGGGCCCGTTCGTATCTGTTTAGCAAGTCGTTGTGATTGGGGGATTCCGTATGCGTTGCTTGTTGTTGGTGCTGACTGTTCTGACTGCCGCGCCGGCCCAGGCCGAGTGGTGGGAGGCGAAGACCGATCAATTCATCGTCTATTCCGAGAGCCCATCAAGCGAGACGCGCAAGTTCGCCGAAGACCTCGAGCGTTTCGACATGGCGTTGCGGTCGCTGCAAAATATCAAGTTCAGTCCAGCCACTTCGGATTCTCGCCGTCTGACCGTCTTTCGTAGCGGCAACATCGACGACATAGGCCGTCTTGCCGGCTCCGCGGGAGTCGCTGGCTTCTACGTTCGCCACATCGGCGGGTCAGTGGCCTTCACGCCGGTGCGAGGCGAAACCAGGACCGCCGGCAGCATTGTCGACAGAAGAAGGGACAAGCGGACCGATCTGGACCCCAAGTCCGTGCTGTTCCATGAATATGCCCATCACTTCATGTTTCAGCATCTCTCGGCTGCCTACCCCAGCTGGTACGTCGAAGGCTTCGCCGAAACGGCCGCGACCATCGACCTCAGGGACGATGGCAGTTTTCACCTGGGCAACCCGCCGCAGTATCGCTCGGACTCGTTGTTCGATAACATGCTGACCATTAGCGCGGAACGCCTGCTGACCAACACCGATGAGCCAAACGGACTCGATTACTATAATCGCTATACGGTCGGCTGGCTCCTCAACCATTACCTGACCTTTGACCCGAGCCGTGAGGGCCAGTTGAAGTCATACCTGCTCCGGATCAACACCGGCACCGAGCCCGCCGCCGCCGCGCGTCAGGCGTTCGGCGACCTGCGCAAGCTTGATCAGGACCTCATCCGCTACCGCAACAGCCGTCGCCTCGGCGGCGCCAACGTGCGCACTGACAATTATTCGCCTCCCAAGGTCGTCCTGCGCAAGCTGACACCGGACGAGGAAGCGGTCATGCCGGTAAAGATGCGCTCCAAGAGCGGCGTCTCGCGGAAGGAGGCGGACGGTGTGGCCCGGGATGCGCAGGCGATCGCGGAACGGCACCCGCGGAGCTTCGCGGCGCAACTCGCGCACGCCGAGGCCGAGTTCGACGCGGCTCAGTTCGAGCCCGCCAAATCCGCGCCCGAGGCGGCGCATCTCGGCCGGGCCGAGGTGGCCGCCGATCGAGCGCTTGCACTGCGGCCGGGTGGGGTCGAAGCTCTGCTCTACAAAGGGTTGGTGCTGATGGAACGCGGCAAGCATGACGCCCAACAACTTCCGGCCGCGCGGAGCTGGTTCGCAAAAGCGCACGCGGCCGATCCGGAACATCCTGGTCCGCTATATCAAAATTATATGGCCTGGTTTCTTTCAGGCGCGGCAATCCCCGAAAGCGCGCTGATCGACCTTGAGCGCGCGTACGAGTTTGCTCCGTTCTCCGCCGAGCTTCGAATGGTACTGGCACGGCAATTGTTGGCGGAGAAGAAGGGTTCGCTCGCCCGATCGGTCCTGTTGCCCCAGGCGATTGCGCCCCATGAGTCGAAGGGCGCCAAGAAAGTTCGCAAGGTGGTCGACCTGATCGAGGCAAAAAAGGTCGACGAAGCGCATAGGCTTTTGGCCGGGGACATGGCGGAGCAGGAGCGCAAGCAAAAAAGCGGCGGGGACGACTGAGGCTCAAAGGTCGAGGGCGAATGTCGCCGAGCCCCCCTCGGCATCGAGCAGCTTCTGCTTTCGCTCCAATCCATAGGCATAGCCGCCGAGACTACCGTCGCTTCGCACCACGCGGTGACACGGGATGAGCACCGCGACATTGTTCGCGCCATTGGCCGATCCCGTCGCGCGCACCGCCCCCGGCTTGCCGACCGCCGCCGCGATCTGGGCATAACTGCGCGTCTCGCCGGCGGGGATACGCCTGAGCTCCTGCCACACCGCCTGCTGGAAGGCGGTCCCGGCGATATCGAGCGGCAGGTCCGGCATGGTCGACGGGCTTTTCACCGCCGCCAGCGCTCCCTCGACCAGCTCGGCGATCGTTCCGTCGTCGGCGACGATCTGTGCATTCGGAAAGCGCTTGCGCAGCGCTTCCTCGCCCTCGTCAAACGACAGCCGACAAATGCCCTTGCCGGTCGCCGCGACCAGCATCGGCCCGAGCGGGCTGTCCGTCACCGTCCAGCGGATCGTCTCGCCGCGCCCGCCGTCGCGCCACGCCGACGGGGTCATGCCGAGCCGCTCGCCGGCATCGGCATAGAAGCGGCTCGGCGCGGCATAGCCGGCATCGTAGATGGCGTCGGTCACGGGCTTATCCTCTTGCAAATGAGCTTCGGCGCGGCGCGCGCGCAGCGCACGCGCGTAGGCCGCCGGCGACACGCCGATGTCGCGGGTGAACAGGCGCTGGAAATGATGGGGGGCATAGCCGACCGCCGCCGCTAGCGCCTCGAGCCGAGGCGGCTCCTCGGCGCGCTCGATCAGCTTGACGGCCTGCCTTACCGCCTCCCTGTCGCGTCCAACCTCATTGGGGCGGCAGCGAAGGCATGCGCGATACCCTGCCGCTCGGGCCGCAACCCCGTCGGCGAAGAATTCGACATTCTCCCGCTTGGGCCGGCGCGCCGGGCAGCTCGGCTTGCAGTAAATCCCCGTCGTCCTGACCGCGCCAATCACGCGCTCGTCCCAACTGCGATCGCGCCGTTCGAACGCCGCCCACGCCTGTTCTTGGTCAATATTTCGCATCAACATGGACCTACCATAGGCAAGCGGCCGCGGCGGCGCATCCCGCCGCTTGCGGTCAAACCGCCGACACCCGCCTTGCATCGTTTAGCGACGCTTGCTAGGGGCGCGCCAACCCATGGGGGCGCGCGGTTTTCCGCTGTGCCCCATTCGACGCATGGTGCATATTCACTTGTCTGGAGCTTCGAGCACGTGGAGACATCCGGCGGCATTCAGGCCAGCTTAGCGGGGCGCTACGCCACCGCTCTGTTTGGCCTCGCGCGTGACGAACAACAGATCGACGCGGTCTCGCGCAGCCTCGATTCGCTCGAGGCGGCACTGGCCAATTCGAGCGATTTCGCGGCGCTCGTGTCGAGCCCGCTGGTCGGCCGCACCGATGCCGCCAAGGCGATCGCGGCGCTCACCCCGACGCTCGGCCTCGACCCGATCACCGCCAAGTTCATCGGCGTGCTGGCGGGCAATGGCCGCTTGAGCGAGCTGCGCCACGTCATCCGCATGGTCAGCATGCTCGCCACCGGCCACCGCGGCGAGACGACAGCGGAAGTCACCTCGGCGCATCCGCTTAACGATGCCCAGGTCGCCGAACTCAAGGCGAAGCTGCGCACCCGCGTCGGCCGTGAGGTGACGCTCAACACCTCGATTGATCCCACTCTCCTCGGAGGCCTCGTCCTCCGGCTTGGAAGCCAGATGATCGACGCCTCGATCCGCACCAAATTAAACACCCTCGCTAACGCGATGAAAGGCTGACCATGGATATCCGCGCCGCTGAAATTTCCCGCGTCATTCGCGACCAGATCGCAAATTTCGACGCCGACGCGCAGGTCTCCGAAGTCGGCAGCGTGCTGTCGGTCGGCGACGGCATCGCCCGCATCCACGGCCTCGACAATGTCCAGGCCGGCGAGATGGTCGAGTTCGAAAATGGCGTGAAGGGCATGGCCCTCAACCTCGAGGCCGACAATGTCGGCGTCGTCATCTTCGGCTCGGACACCGGCATCCGCGAGGGCTCGACCGCCAAGCGCACCGGCACCATCGTCGACGTCCCCGGCGGCAAGGGCCTGCTCGGCCGCGTCGTCGATGCGCTCGGCAACCCGATCGACGGCAAGGGGCCGATCGTCAGCGACCAGCGCAGCCGCGTCGAGGTCAAGGCGCCCGGCATCATCCCGCGCAAGTCGGTCCACGAGCCGGTCCAGACCGGGCTCAAGGCATTGGACGCGCTCGTCCCGGTTGGCCGCGGCCAGCGCGAACTGATCATCGGCGACCGCCAGACCGGCAAGACCGCGGTCGCGATCGACACCTTCATCAACCAGAAGAAGGCCAACGCCGGCGACGACGAGAGCCAGAAGCTCTACTGCATCTACGTCGCCATCGGGCAGAAGCGCTCGACCGTTGCCCAGATCGTTCGCGCGCTCGAGGAAAAGGGCGCGATGGAATATACCATCGTCGTCGCCGCGACCGCGTCGGAGCCCGCTCCGCTCCAGTTCCTCGCGCCCTACACCGGCTGCGCGATGGGCGAATATTTCCGCGACAACGGCATGCACGCCGTGATCGTCTATGACGATTTGTCGAAGCAGGCCGTCGCCTACCGCCAGATGTCGCTGCTGCTGCGCCGTCCGCCGGGCCGCGAAGCCTATCCCGGCGAC
>JALYQH010000057.1 GCA_030855945.1 Pseudomonadota bacterium
ATCCGCGAGGGCCGCGAGTTCGAGGTAGTCGACGCCAAGACCGGTGAAGATATCACCCGCCACGTGCTGACCCAGATCATCGTCGACGAGGAAGCGCGCGGGTCGACCATGCTCCCGGTCAATTTCCTGCGCCAGCTGATCGGAATGTACGGCGGTAAAACTCAAGGAATGGTCCCGCCATTTCTCGAAGCCGCGATGGACGCGTTTCAGAAGCAGCAATCGGCAGTGGCCGGGGCGTTCGGTACGACGGCGTTCGCGGATCTCGCCAAGCGCAACATGGCGATGTTCGGCGATCCGGCGCAATTGTTCACGGGCAACGCAGCAGCGGCGCCCGGCGCGGGCGATGCCGCCGCCGACGAGATCGCCAAGCTCAAGGCCGAGCTCGCGGCGCTCCATGCCAAGGTCGAAAAGTTGGGAAAATAACCGGGCGGGGTCTTTGGCGCGAAGCGATGAGAATTGCCGAATCTTTTTCATATTACAAGACTTGTTCTTCGCGCGATCCATGCCAATCTCCTGCTTGCAATAGTGCAGCGAAAGGAGGTGATCCGATGTCTCATGGTTCAGCAAAGAGGTCGGATCTGTTCGCTTTGGAGATAGCGGCCTAACCAGCCTGCTTAGTCTCCCGGGCTTGAACCCCGGTCGCTGACCATGTCGAAGGGAGCTGTCGTATGGTGCGACGGCTCCCTTTTACGTTTCCGCATTTCGCGCTAATCCGGAACCGTTTCGGCGCTGGACCGTCTTTGGTCCACAGCATGCAGACACAGGGAGGCTTTATGGCCAAATCGCAAAAGGGCGGCAGCAGAAGCGGCAGCGGCAATAGCAGCAGCGGCGACAAATCTTCGACGAAGACCAATTTCGACAAGCTCGCCAAGGCGGCGATGAGCCGCGAGATGATGGCCGCCGGCCTGACCGCAGCCGCGGCCGCGATCGCTGCAAGCCCCAAGGCTCGCCGCGCGATTCGCGATGCCGGGATGGACGCGGCCGACAGCGCGAGCGCCGCCGCCAACTCGATGATGACCAACGCCTCGAAGCTCGGCGCGCTGATCGCCGAGGCGGTCGCCGATGCAGCGCAGCGCGTAATGTCGGGCAAATGGACCGACGACGACAGCTCGAGTGGATCGAGCACTTCGCGATCGACGGGGTCGACCGCCAAGCCCAAGCCCGCCACTCCGCGCAAGGCGGGGGCGACGCGCAAGGCGCCAGCGACGAAGCCGGCTACCGCCAAGTCGGCAACCGGCAAGTCGAGCGGGACGGTTGCGACCAAGCGCCGATCGAGTGCCGCGGCGCGCAAGCGCGCACCGGCCAAGCCCAAGGGCACGCCAGCCACCTAGAAATATCAAGCGAGGGGCCTCGGGTGATTCCGAGGCCCTTCTGCTATGGAATTGGCCGCGAGCGCGTGCCAAAGCGGCGCCCATGAATGATAGGAAATTCTCGGTCGTGATCCTCGCCGCGGGGCAGGGCACGCGGATGCGCTCGGACCGGCACAAGGTGCTCCATCCGATCGCCGACAAGCCGATGTTGCTGCACTTGCTCGACTCGGTCGCGGGCATGGGCGCCGTACGCCGCGTGGTCGTGGTCGGCAAAGGCCGCGAGCAGGTTGAGGAAGCGGTCGCCGGCAGCGGCGTGGTGACCGCGCTCCAGGCCGAGCAGAAGGGCACCGCTCACGCGGTGCAAATGGCGGCCGAAGCGCTCGCCGACTGCGATGGGCCGGTGCTGATCCTCTACGGCGACACGCCCTTCGTCACCGAGGCGACTCTGCGGCGGATGCTCGACCGGCTTCATGCGGACGACGATCCGGGGGTGGTGGTGCTCGCCAGCTGTCCGGAAGACGGCAAGCGCTATGGCCGTGTCATTCGCGAGGCGGGAATAGCGGGGGGCGACCGAATCGCCAAGATGGTCGAATATAAGGATGCCAGCGAGGAAGAGCGGGCGGTCAGGCTATGCAATAGCGGGATGATGGCGGTCGACGGCGCGAGGCTGTTCGGCTGGCTCGCGGTGATCGGCAACGACAATGCGGCCCAGGAATATTATCTGCCCGACGTGGTCATGGCGGCGATGCGCGAGGGCCGCCGGCCGGTGGTGATCGAGGGCGAGCCGTTCGAGACCGCCGGGGTCAACAGCCGCGCCGAACTCGCCCACCTCGAGCTCGACTGGCAGCGGCGGCGGCGCGAGCAGGCGCTCGAGGATGGCGCGACGCTGATCGACCCCGAAAGCGTGTGGTTTTCATCGGATACAAAACTTGGCCGCGATTGCACGATCGAACCGCATGTCGTGTTCGGCCCCGGCGTGATCATCGCCGACGGCGCAGTGATTCACGCCTTCTGTCATATCTCGGGCGCGACCATCGCGCGCGGCTGCTCCGTCGGACCATTCGCTCGGCTGCGCCCGGGGACCGTGCTCCACGAAGGATCCAGGGTCGGCAACTTCGTCGAGGTCAAGAACGCGGTCTTGGGCGCTGGCGCCAAGGCCAATCACTTAAGCTATATCGGCGACGCCGAGGTCGGCGCGCGCGCCAATATCGGCGCGGGAACGATCACCTGCAATTACGACGGCTTCTTCAAAAATCGAACGACCATCGGCGCGGGCGCGTTCGTCGGCTCGAACAGCGCACTCGTCGCGCCGGTGACGATCGGCGCGGGGGCGATTGTGGGCGCTGGGTCGGTGGTTACGAAGGACGTCGCCGACGATGAGCTGGCGGTGGCGCGGGCATCGCAGCGCGGAATGAAAGGCTGGGCGGCGCGCTTCCGCGCTGGGCAGGCAGTGAAGAAGAGTTGACACGATATCATGATATGATATCGGTATATCCATGACCCGGATTCTCGCCGATTTGCCCGATGAAGATATCGAAAAGCTCGATGCCCTCGCCGCACGGACGAAGCGTTCGCGCGCTGCGACGATTCGCGATGCCGTGAAGATGTATCTAGTGCAGAATGCGGATAATAAGGATTGGATCGAGAAGGGCGCCGGCTATTGGGTCGGCCGGACTGATATTGGCGACGCGGTCGACTATCAGCGCGCCATCCGGGAAGACCGCACGCCTTACGACGAAATCTGACCTTGTCCGATCCATTCTTCGACACGAATATCGTCATCGATTGGCTGTTCGACCGACGGCCCGCGATCCAGGAACTGTCGCGCTATCGCGGACATCGGATTAGCCGGATTGTCTGGACCGAAGTGCTGGCAGGCGAGCCGCTTCATCAGCGGCCTCGACTGTTACAGTTGATGTCGCCACTTGAGGTGGTGGAAATCGACGCGCGCATTGCCGCAGCCGCCGCCGATATTCGCCACCGGTCGCGGATGAAGCTGATCGACGCCTTGATCCTCGCCACCGCGCAAGTGCATGGCGCGATCCTGATCACCCGAAACACCAAGGACTTTCCGGCCAACATGCCGGGAATCCGCATTCCCTACACTCTTTAACGGAAGCAGTGAACCATGTGCGGAATTGTCGGAATTGTAGGCAGCCAGCCGGTCGCGCAGCGACTGTTTGAAGGACTTCGGCGGCTTGAGTATCGCGGCTATGATTCGGCCGGGATTTGCACCGTCGGGATCAGGGGGTTCGACCGCCGCCGGGCCGAGGGCAAGCTCGACAATCTTGGGCGCGAACTCGCTGCGGCCCCGCTCGCCGGCGAGGTTGGCATCGCCCATACCCGCTGGGCAACGCATGGCGCGCCAACCGTCGACAATGCCCATCCGCATATCGCCGGCAAAGTCGCGCTGGTTCACAACGGGATCATCGAGAATTTCAAGCCGCTGCGCGAGGAACTGCAGGCCGAAGGGCGCGAATTCAAGTCGGAGACCGATAGCGAAGTGGTCGCGCATCTCGTCGCGCGCGAAATGGAGCAGGGTGCGTCGCCGCAGGACGCCGTCGCCGCGGTTTTGCCGCAGCTGCACGGCGCCTTCGCGATCGCCTTCCTGTTTGCGGATTTTCCAGAACTGGTGATCGGCGCGCGGATGGGGGCGCCGCTAACGGTCGGCTATGGCGAGGGGGAAAATTACCTCGGTTCGGACGCGCTCGCGCTAGCGCCGCTGACCCAGCGCATCGCCTATCTCGACGAGGGCGACTGGGCGGTAGTAACGCGCGACGACATCCGCATTTTTGACCGCGCCAACCGACCGGTCGAGCGCGACATCGTTACCTCGGGCGCGTCGACCGCCACGATCTCGAAGGGCAATCATGCACACTTCATGCTCAAGGAAATCTTCGAGCAGCCGGTCGTCGTGGCGCAGACCCTGCAAAGCTATATCCGCACCTTGGAAGGCCGCGTTGCGCTGCCCGATATCGAGTTCGATCTGAGCGCAGTCAGCCGCGTCACCATCGTTGCCTGCGGGACCAGCTTTTACGCCGGCATGGTCGCCAAATATTGGTTCGAGCAATTCGCCCGCGTGCCGGTCGACATCGATGTCGCGAGCGAGTTCCGCTACCGGCAGCCGGTGCTGGAGCCGGGCGGGCTTGCCTTGTTCATTTCGCAATCGGGCGAGACCGCCGACACGCTCGCCGCGCTGCGCCACGCGCGCGCCGAGGAACAGGTGATTGCGGTGGTGGTCAACGTGCCGACCAGCTCGATGGCACGCGAGGCCGATTTGCTGCTGCCGACCCACGCCGGACCGGAAATCGGCGTTGCGTCGACCAAGGCGTTCACCTGCCAGCTCGCGGTCCTGGCCGCACTCGCCGCCAACCTCGCCCGCGCTAAGGGCAGGCTGTCGCCCGAGGCCGAGCGCAAGATTGTCGAGCATTTGCGTGAGGCGCCCGAGGCGATGAGCCAGGCGCTGGCCCACGATGAAGCCATCGCGGCGCTCGCCCCGCTGATCGCTCCCGCGCGCGACGTGCACTATCTGGGCCGCGGCCCCGACTATCCGATGGCGCTGGAAGGCGCGCTCAAGCTCAAGGAAATCAGCTACATTCACGCCGAAGGATATGCCGCCGGCGAAATGAAGCACGGCCCGATCGCGCTGATCGACGAGCTTGTCCCGGTGATCGTCTTGGCGCCGTCAGGACCATTGTTCGAAAAGACCGTAAGCAACATGCAGGAAGTCCGCGCGCGCGGGGGGAAAGTGATCCTCATCTCCGACGCCAAGGGTCTCGCCGAGGCTGGCGAGGGCTGCATGGCCACGATCGAAATGCCCCACGTTCATCCGCTCATTGCGCCCCTGGTTTACGCGATTTCGGTTCAGCTGCTCGCTTACCATGTCGCGGTGCTCAAGGGCACCGACGTCGACCAGCCGAGAAACCTGGCCAAGAGTGTGACGGTGGAATGATAAGCTTGGAACCCGTGTCCGTCCGTTACACCGTCGGTGATTTCCGAGCGCTCGCGTGGCACTGCCGCGATTGCAGGCGGCGGCTCGCCTTTTTCATGTTCCTGCCGCTGCTCGTGATCCTGTTCGATGAATTCGTTCTGTCGAGCAGAGCGCAACTTGATCCTTTCATGATGGTAGGCGCGCTGATTTTCGGCGCACTGCTTTGCGGGGTATTTCTATTTCTTGTGCCGCCGCCGCAGGTGAGGGCTCAGCGCAAAGCTGGCTTCGTGGCGCCCTACCGGATTTCGCTCGGTAATGACGGCGTTCGTGTTGAACATCCGCGTCAAGATAACCTATTTCGCTGGGGTGGCTTGCATCATGATCGAAGACGGAAGATCGACTCTTCCTTTACACCACCCCAGGTTGCGCACTCATTCTCCCAAAAGCGTTGCTTTGCGGAAGAGGCCGAATTCCACCGCTGGGCCGAGGAATCAAAGCTTCGTTTGGCCGAGGCTCAATCTTTAAGTTGAAATAATTCAATTCGCGAGATTGAGGATACTCACTCGCTTCTTCAGCCGCTCATACAGGAAATCGATCACCAGTCGTACTCTTGGCGCATGGCGGACGCGGTCATGGGTGAGGAGCCACATCACGCGGCCGTGTCCCTTGCGCGGCGGTAAGCAGCGGATGAGGTCTGGTTCGTCGTCGGCGACAATGCATGGCAGCACCGCGATGCCGAACCCCGAGCGCACCGCCGACAATAATCCGGTCGAGGAGCCGTGATGGATGGCGACCTGCTCGTCGAGACCGAGCTCGTGGATCCATGCCTCATAAGCGCGCCACAGATTGCCGCCGCCGCCGCCGACCAGCGCGTGGCCCTTCAATTGCTCGACATTCTTCGGGGCGCCGTGGCGCGCGGCATAGTCGCGGCTGCAGTAAAGCGTCCAATCGTCGATGCACAGCCGGCGTCCGGCAACCCCGGCCGGCTGCGCCTGTTTGGTGCTGCGTAGCGCGATGTCGGCCTCGCCCGCGCCTAGGTCACGGACCTCCCGCGCGGTGTCGAGATCGATGAGTATCTGAGGCTGAAGGTCGTGCAGTTCGCGCAGCATCGGGCCAAGCAGTGTCTGCGCGAAAATATCCTCGGTGGTCAGGCGCACGACGCCGCTCAGGTCCCGCGCCGAGCCGGCGGCGGCGTCGCCGAATCCGCTTGCCGCCGCTTCGACGCTCCGCGCATGGCCGAGCAACTGCTCGCCCGCCGGAGTGAGCGCATATCCGGCCTGGCGGCGGTCGAACAAGGGCAGCGCGACGGCTTGTTCGAGCGCGGCGATGCGGCGTGCGACAGTGGTCTGGCTGACGCGCAGCGCGCGCCCGGCGGCGAGCGTGCTCCCTCGCTCGGCGACGGCGAGGAAATAGCGAAGGTCGTTCCAGTCGAACATGCGGTTAGCCTCGTGCCCCAAGCCAAGCGATTTGGCATTCTGCGATTATGCAGAAAGATATCACGAATTCGTTGCTTATAGAAACTCGAATCGCGGACTAGTTGGAAGTCGTTCTCACTTCCCGAATTGGAGGCGACCATGACCAACTTCCTCAATTTAAGCCTTTTGCTTTCTGCTTTCATTGCAGCTCCGGCGCTGGCGGAGCCAAGCTCGTCCGGCCGGTACCAAGTCGTCGTCCGCACCGCCGACCTCGACCTGTCAAGCGCGTCCGGACAGCGGCTGCTAAATGCCCGCCTCACCCGAACGGTGATTGACG
>JALYQH010000354.1 GCA_030855945.1 Pseudomonadota bacterium
GCAGCCGCCATACCGGAATGTCGGCGGTCCCTGGCGCCGGCATTTCCTTCATGAAATCGGCGAGGTCGTTGCCGCCGGTGAAATCCTCGCCTTCGCCGGCGATGGTGATCAGGCGGACAGTCCTGTCTTTGGCCGCCCCCTCGATCGCGTCGGCGAGCGCGGCATACATCGCGACGGTAATCGCGTTGCGCCGTTCGGCCCGCGCGAGGGTGAGGGCGAGCACCGCGTCGGCCCGACGTTCGATCAGGACATGCTCGCTCATTCTGGCCTCGCGAAATTCGAATCGGGTGACCTTCATGGGCGCACCCGCTATCGCCGGGCAAATCCGCCGAAATCCGTAGGGACCGATTTGCCATGAAATTCTTCGCCGACACCGCCGACATCGCCGACATCCGCTTGCTCCACGACAGCGGGCTGCTCGACGGGGTCACCACCAACCCTTCGCTGATCAAGAAGGCCGGGCGCGACTTCATCGAGGTGGTCAGGGAAATTTCCGGGATTTGCCCGGGGCCGATTTCGGCCGAGGTGGTCGCGCTCGACCATGTGGGAATGATGAAAGAGGCCGAAGTGCTGCGCAAGATCGCGGGCAATGTGGCGATCAAGGTGCCGCTGACGCTCGATGGCCTCAAGACCTGCAAGGCGCTGACCGACGACGGCACGATGGTCAACGTGACCCTGTGCTTCTCGGCCAACCAGGCCCTGCTCGCGGCCAAGGCGGGGGCGAGCTTCATCTCGCCGTTCGTCGGGCGCCACGACGATGTCGGCTATCCGGGGATGGAATTGATCGCCGACATTCGGCTGATCTACGACAATTACGACTTCCGCACCGAAATCCTCGTCGCATCCGTGCGCAACCCGATTCACGTCCACGACGCTGCCAAGATCGGCGCCGACGTGATGACCGCGCCGCCGTCGGTCATCTGGCAAATGTTCAAGCACCCGCTGACCGACAACGGCATCGCCGCCTTCCTCAAGGATTGGCAGGCTACCGGGCAAAGCATCGGCTAAGCGGGCGATCGGCCGATCACACCGTAAATTAACCAGCCCGTGTCATGAACGAGGCATGGGAAGCGTCATCCAGTTCGAGCAGACCGCGGTCGCCGCGCTTCGCGAAAAGCTCGGCGCGGCGGAGAGTGCGCGTGCCGACTTGCTGGCTTATGCGCGCGGCCATTCGGGGGCGGTGGCGACGATCCACCATGCGGTGATCGCCGCGCTCGATGCCGACAGCTTCGACGATTTGATCGAGGTCGTCACCCGCGGCTGGCCGTCGCTGCTCGGGCTCGAGGCGGTCGCGCTGGCGCTGATCGTCGGCGACAAGGGCTTTCGAATCGACGCCTGCGGAGTCGAGGCGATCGAGCCATTGCTGGTCGAACGGGCGCTCGGCTCGATCGATGAGGTAGCTCTTCGCGCGGTTGGGCGGGGGCACCCTTTGTTTGGCCCCGGCGCAGAGGACATTTGCACCGAGGCGCTGATCGGGCTCGATGGGGAGTCGCCCTATCCGCGTGGAATCCTTTTGCTTGGCCAGTCCGCCAGTCAAGCCGCGCCGTCCGATCAGGGCGCGTCATTGTTGCAGTTCCTCGGGGCCTCGCTCGGCGCTATGCTGCGGCGGTGGGCACGGACCAACTAAGCGAAGGCGCGACGGAACCGGCGGCGGCGCTTGCCGCGCGCTGGTCGCGCCATCTGCAGTTCGACCGCCGCCGATCGCTCCACACGGTCCGCGCCTATGTCGCCACCGCGCATCGCTTCATCGGCTTTCTAGGGCGGCATCGCGGTGAAGCGATCGGGCGTTACGGATTGCTCAACCTCCAGGCGGCCGAATTGCGCGCCTTCCTTGCCGATCGCCGCGGCGACGGGCTCGGTCCATCCTCGGCGGCGCGCGAAATGTCGGCCGTGCGCGCTTTCCTGCGCTTCGCCGCCGAGGAGGAGGGCAATCTGCCCCAACTGCCCCGGACCCGTTCGCCAAAGCGTCCACGCACCCTGCCGCGCCCGGCCAGCCCGGCCGATGCCGTGGCGCTCGCCGAGGAAGCGGGCGAGGGGGCACTGCTGCCCTGGGTCGGCGCGCGCGACCTCGCCATCCTGTTGCTGCTTTACGGATCGGGGCTTCGGGTCAGCGAAGCGCTGTCGCTTCGTGCGCGGATCCTGCCGCTCGGTCAGGCGCTGCGCGTCACTGGCAAGCGCGGCAAGACGCGGGTGGTGCCGATCCTTCCGGCGGTGAAAGATGCGATCGCGGCCTATGTCGCCGATTGCCCGTGGCCGCTGGCCAGCGACGTGCCGCTGTTCGTCGGCGCCAAGGGCGGGCCGCTCAACGCCGACCTCGTGCGCCGCGCGGTGCGCACGGCGCGGGTGCGGTTGGGGCTGGCTGACAGCCTCACCCCCCACGCGCTGCGCCACAGCTTCGCAACGCATTTGCTTGCCGGGGGCGCCGACCTTCGCTCGCTCCAGGAATTGCTCGGCCACGCCAGCCTGTCGTCGACGCAAATCTATACCGAGGTCGATGCCGCGCGGTTGCTCGACGTCTATCGCCACGCGCACCCGCGGGCTTAATGATCTAGATTTGATCCGCTCATGCGAGGAGGGACTGAGCTTGTCGAAGGCCCGTCTCAAAGCAGCTCCTTCGAGATGCGCTTTCGTCTCGCTTCGCTCGCTCAGTCCCTCCTCAGGATGAGCGGTGATTTGATCAGTTATCATCCGCTCTAAAGCGATTTGACCTCAGGCTCGGGCTCGCTTTCGTCGGGGTCGATGTCGCGGTGGGTCCACACGCGGTAGAGGTAACCGGCGAACAGGACGACGAGGATCGCATTCGATGCCGGGCCAAGCAGCGCGTCGATGTCTTCGATATTCTCGCCGAGCTTGAAGCCCGCATAAGCGAGCATCGCTGTCCAGCCGGCGGTGCCGAGCGTCGAGGCGAGCATGAAGCGGCGAAAGCTCATTTTGAGCAGGCCGGCGGGGACTGAGACCAGGCTGCGCACCGTCGGCAGCATTCGCCCAAGAAAGACAAAGAAGGTGCCGTGGCGCGCGAACCAGCGTTCCGCGCGCTGGACCTCGGCCCAGCTCATCGTGATCCAGCGGCCCCAGCGGTGAATGATCGGCTTCAAGCGCCCGATGCCGAGTGCGCGCGCGGCGAGATACCATAGGATATTGCCGAGCATGGCGCCGGTCGTTCCCGCCGCAATTACCCAGCCAAGGCTCAATTTGCCCTGACCCGCGGCAACTCCGGCGAGCGACATGATCACTTCGGACGGAATCGGCGGGAAGACGGTTTCGAGGAACATCAGGAAGGCAACGCCGAGATAGCCCGATTGCTCGATCAGGCGGACGATCCAGTCGCTCATCTTGCGGCCGATTTTGCTTCGATTGCGTCCCAGATGAGCGCCGGCGTGTCGCTGCCGTTATACTTGTCGATCGCGACGATGCCGGTCGGCGAGGTAACGTTGATCTCGGTCAGCATGCCGCCGATCACGTCGATTCCGACGAACAGAAGCCCACGGGATTTCAGTTCGGGGCCGAGGGCCGCGCAAATCTCCCGCTCACGGTCGGTAAGCTTGGTCGCGTGAGCGGTGCCGCCGGCGGCGAGGTTGGAGCGAATCTCGCCGGCACCGGGCTTGCGGTTGATTGCGCCCGCAACTTCGCCGTCGACCAGCACGATGCGCTTGTCCCCCTCGGCGACGGCCGGGAGGAAGGCTTGGGCGATGTAGGGCTCGCGCCACACGCTGCCGAACAATTCGGCGAGCGCGGTCATGTTCTGGCCGTTGGGGCCGATGCGGAACACCGCCGCCCCGGCATTGCCATGAAGTGGCTTAAGGACGATTTCGCCATGCTTTGCGTGGAACGCCCTGAGGTCTGCCAGCGACCGAGTGATCAAAGTCGCGGGCATGAAGCGGGCGAAATCGAGCACGAACAATTTTTCGGGGGCGTCGCGGACCGATCGCGGGTCGTTGACCACCAGCGTGTCGCCCATGATCCGCTCGAGCAGATAGGTGGCGGTGATGTAGCCGATGTCGAACGGCGGGTCCTGCCGCATCAGCACCACATCGACGTCGGCGGCGAGGTCGAGCGTGAGCGGCTCGCCGGCGCTATAATGATCACCTTCGACGCTCCGCACCCTCACCGGACGCGCCAACGCGCGGACCTTGCCGTCTTCATAGCCGAGATCCTCGGCGAGATAATGGAACAGGCGGTGGCCGCGCGCTTGCGCGCTCAGCATCAGCGCAAAGGTCGAATCGCCGGCGATGCCGATCGATTCCAGCGGGTCCATTTGCACGGCGACACGAAGGCTCATGCCCGCCGCCTAAGCGAGCGCGCAGTCTTTGTCACCCGCTCCAGACGTTGACGAGATGGCGCGGGAGGCGGCGCGGGACGAGGAAGATGGCGTCGATGCGAACCACATCGCCGGGGCGCGCATATCGCGCCTGTAGCCGCTCGGCGGCGACCGCGACGCGGCGCAGGCGCCACGCGTCGAGCGCCCATGCGGCAGCCTCTTCGGTGCGGCGCTGCTTGACCTCGACGAAGGCGAGCGTGCTCCCGCGCCGCGCGACAAGGTCGACCTCGCCTCCGGGAACGCGGGCGCGGATGGCGAGGATCGACCAGCCGTGAAGCCGCAGCCACCAGGCAGCAAGCGTCTCCGCCCGCCGACCGCGCTGCTCGGCCGCGAGCCGGTTCAGCTGACGCTCCGTTCGAGCGCGCGGGCATAGGCGCGCTTCCTGGGGATGCCGAGCGACGTGGCGACTTCGGCGGCGGCGCGCGACGGCGACAGGCGGGCCAGCGCTTCGTCGAGCGCGGCATCAAGTTGGTCGTCGCTGGCCTCGGCCCGCTCCGGCGGCGGACCCACGACGATCACGATCTCGCCCCGTGGCTGGGCGTCGACGTAGCGCGCAGCCAGTTCGCTAACCGAGCCGGTGACGCATTCCTCATGGAGTTTGCTGATCTCACGAATGACCGCCGCATCACGCGTTCCGAGTCGGTCGGCCAAGGCGGCAAGGCTTTCCCCGAGCCGCGGCCCGCTTTCGTAAAGCACGAGGCTCGCGCGCAGCTCGGCCACCTCGGCGATCGTCTCGCTCCGCGCCTTGGCCTTGGTCGACAGGAAGCCGAGAAACAGGAAGCGGTCGGTCGGCAGGCCGGCCAGCGTCAGCGCCGCGATTGCGGCGCATGGACCGGGCAAAGTGTGGACTTCGGCTCCGGCGGCGCGGGCGGCGCGAACCAATTTATAGCCGGGGTCCGAAATCAGGGGGGTTCCGGCATCGCTGACCAGCGCGATCGACTTGGCCGACAGCTCGGCGACGATGCGGTCGCGCAAGGCGTCGTCGCTATGGTCGTGATAGGCGGTCATCGGCGCCTTGGCCCCGAGCTGCGCGAGCAGTTTGGCGGTGACTCGCTTGTCCTCCGCCAGGATGCGGTCGACGCGGCATAGCGTGTCCGCGGCGCGGGCGGTGATATCGCCGAGATTGCCGATTGGAGTGGCGACGATGTAGAGGCCGGGGGGCAGCGGTTGATCCATCGGAGACGAATGTGGCATTTTCCCCTAACCCCCGGCAAGCGCGGCGCGGATTTCTGCTCGCCGGCCTCGCCGCCACACTCGCACTGGCGGGCTGCCGGACGGCACCGCGGTCCCCGAGCCTGCCGCGCCCAAGCCCCGTCGTCGTCGCCCCGGTGGTCCCGATCGACGTCCAGCGCAATCTCGTCGCGGTCATCGTCCCGACCAGCGGCGCGGACGGTGCGGTCGGCCAGTCGATCGCCAATGCCGCCAACCTCGCCTTGCT
>JALYQH010000014.1 GCA_030855945.1 Pseudomonadota bacterium
GATCTTGACGCTCATCATCACGAACAGCAGCACGAGCACAACAATGGCAATCAGGAATGTGGTCAGCATGATTTTCCCCTTATGTGCATTTCATAATGCCCCGTGGCAGGTCGCGCGGGAAGGAAAATCGGCATGACGTTGAACCTGTTCGACAGGCGCGCCTTATTGTTCCTCCCCGCCAGTAACCCGCGCGCCATCGCCAAGGCCCGCGCCAGCGACGCGGATCTCGTGGTTCTCGACCTCGAGGATGCGGTGAAGGATCACGACAAGGACGGCGCGCGCGCGGCGGCGGTCGAGGCGGTCGCATTGCCCTGGCCGATGCCGGTCGCGATCCGGATCAACGGCACGCATAGCCAGTGGTATGAAGCCGACCTCGACGCGGTGGTCGACTCCAATGCCGACCTGGTCGTTCTTCCACTGGTCGAGAGCGCGAGCGAAATCGATCGGCTTGAAGTGCTCGGACGGCCGGTCGCGGCGATGATCGAGACCGCCGCCGGGGTGCTTGCCGCTCCGGCCATCGCCCGCAAGGTCGCCGCGGTGATTGTCGGCACCAACGATCTCGCCGCCGACCTCCGCCTGCCCGCCGGGGCCGGGCGCGGGCCGATGCAGATGGCGCTGCAGCATGTCCTGCTTGCCGCCCGCGCTGGAGAGGCTGCCGCCTTAGACGGCGTGTATAATCAGATCGACGACCCCGACGGGTTCGCTGCCGAATGTGCCGAGAGTCGCTGGCTCGGCTTCGACGGCAAGAGCCTGATCCATCCGTCGCAGATCGCACCCTGCCACGCCGCCTTTGCGCCGAGCGCCGACGAAGTGGCTTATGCGCGGCGGCTCGTCGCCGCCGCTTCGGGCGGCGCCGAGCGGTTCGAGGGCGCGATGATCGAGGAAATGCACGTCTTCGCGGCGCGGGAATTGATCGACCGCGCGGAGCGCTAGCCCTTGGCGAATCGCTCCGGTCCTGCCAAAGGCGCGCATGGCCGACCATCTCCACGACGACATCCCGCTCGGACTGACGTTCGACGACGTGCTGCTCCAGCCGCTCGAATCCTCCGTCCTGCCGAGCGGCGCCGATACCAGCACCTTCCTCACTCGCGCGATCCCGCTGCACATCCCGCTCTTGTCGGCGGCGATGGACACGGTGACCGAGGCCGATATGGCGATCGCGCTTGCGCAACTCGGCGGGATCGGGGTGCTCCACCGCAACCTCGATGTCGAAGCGCAGGCCGACGCGGTGCGTGCGGTCAAGCGGTTCGAAAGCGGGATGGTGGTCAACCCGATCACCATGACCCCCGACCAGACGCTCGCCGAGGCGTTCGAGCTGATGAAAGCCAACCGCATCAGCGGCATTCCGATCGTCGAGAAATCGGGCAAGCTGGTCGGCATCCTGACCAACCGCGACGTGCGCTTCGCCGAAAATCCGAAACAGCCGGTGCGCGAGCTGATGACTCACCAAAACCTCGCCACGGTTCCGATCGGCACCAGCCAGGAGGAAGCGCGGCGTCTGCTCCATCAGCGGCGGATCGAAAAATTGCTGGTGGTCGACGAGGCCGATCATTGTGTCGGGCTGATCACCGTCAAGGATATCGAGAAAGCGGTCGCCAGCCCACACGCCACCAAGGACGAGCAGGGGCGGCTGCGCGTGGCCGCCGCGACCACGGTCGGCGATTCGGGCTTTGCGCGATCGGAAGCGCTGATCGACGCCGGCTGCGACTGCATCGTCATCGACACCGCGCACGGCCATAATGTCGAGGTCGCCAAAGCGGTCGAGCGGGTCAAGAAATTGTCGAACAGCGTTCAGGTCGTCGCCGGCAACGTCGCCACCGCCGAGGCGGCGCGCGCGCTAGCCGGCGCTGGGGCCGACGCGATCAAGGTCGGGATCGGTCCCGGAACGATCTGCACGACGCGGATCGTCGCCGGCGTGGGCGTGCCGCAACTGTCGGCGATCATGGCCGCGGCCAAGGCGGCAGCCGACGAGGGTGTCCCAGTGATCGCCGACGGCGGCATCCGCACTTCGGGCGATGTCGCCAAAGCGCTCGCGGCGGGCGCCTCGACGGTGATGGTCGGGTCGTTGCTCGCCGGAACCGAGGAAGCGCCGGGCGAGACCTTCCTTTACCAGGGGCGGGCGTTCAAATCCTATCGCGGGATGGGCAGCGTCGGGGCAATGGCGCGGGGCTCGGCCGACCGCTATTTCCAGCAGGACATCAAGGACCAATTGAAGCTGGTGCCCGAGGGCATCGAGGGCCAAGTGGCTTTCCGCGGTCCGGTGCGCGACATCGTCCACCAGTTGGTCGGCGGGGTGAAGGCGGCGATGGGTTATACGGGGTCGCAGACGATCGCCGATCTGCAGGCGCGGGCCAGGTTTGTGCGGATAACCAACGCGGGCTTAAGCGAAAGCCATGTTCACGACGTCAGCATCACCCGCGAGGCGCCCAATTATCCGTCGCGCTAGGCCTGATGCCCTATGCACCCTCGTCC
>JALYQH010000006.1 GCA_030855945.1 Pseudomonadota bacterium
GCATGAACACGGGCCGCGTCTCGAGCCGGCTGTGCACCGCCATCTCGCGCAGGTGCTTGTGCGAGAGCGAAAGGCCGTAGGGGCGCGGCGACTGCAGCCTGGTGTCGCCGCCGGCCTCGTACTGCTCGATCATCTTCTTGCCGCCGCCCGAGTAGCCGGTGATCGAGGTCGCGTTCAGCATCGCCGCCGACGAGATCAGGCCGGCGTCGACGAGCGGCCGGACCAGCAGGATAAAGCCGGTCGAGTGGCAGCCGGGGTTGGCGATCCGCTTCGTCGCCCGCAGCTTCGCGCGCTGGTCTGCGGCGAGCTCGGGCAGGCCAAACACCCAGTCGGTCGCGGTCCGGTGCGCCGTGCTCGCGTCGATGAGGCAGGTCGACGCATTGGTGACCAGCGCGACGGCCTCGCGCGCCGCGGCATCGGGAAGGCAGAGGAAGGCCACGTCGGCGGCGTTGAGGAGCCGGGCGCGCTCGGCCGCATCCTTGCGCAGCTCGGGCGCGGCGCGCAGGACCTCGAGGTCCGGGCGCTTGGCCAGATACTCGTGGATACGAAGGCCGGTCGTTCCTTCCTGGCCGTCGACGAAGACGCGGATGCTCATGGTGGTGCCTCGATGAGCCGACAGCATACGGCAGAGGTGGAGAATCCGCCCATGGCGACGAAGAAACCGAAGGGCCTCGGCATGGGCCTCGAAGCATTGCTGGGGCCGCGCGTGGTCGAAGGGGAGCCGCCGGTCACGGTGTCCGACGGCGAGCCGCACACCCTGTCCGTCGACCGCCTGCAGGCCGGGCGCTACCAGCCCCGCACGCGCATGGACGAGGGCGCGCTGTACGAGCTCGCGGAAAGCATCAAGGCGCAAGGCGTGATGCAACCCGTGCTGGTGCGGCCGGTGCACGGTGTCGATGCGGCGGGCATGAAGCGCTTCGAGATCATCGCCGGCGAACGGCGCGTCCGCGCAGCGCGACTCGCCGGCCTCGACTCGGTGCCGGTGCTCGTCCGCGACGTCTCCGACGAGGCCGCCGCGGCGATGGCGCTGATCGAGAACATCCAGCGCGAGGACCTCAACCCGCTCGAGGAAGCGCGCGGCCTCAGCCGCCTGACCGACGAGTTCGGCATGACGCACGAGGCCGCCGCTCGCGCCGTCGGCCGCTCGCGCAGCGCCGCGAGCAACCTGCTCCGCCTGCTCAATCTGACCGAGCCCGTGCAGCAACTGCTCCTCGCCGGGGACCTCGACATGGGGCATGCCCGCGCGCTGCTTTCGCTAACCGCCGCCGAGCAGATCCAGTGCGGCAACGAGGTCGTCGCCAGGAAGCTGAGCGTCCGCGAGGCGGAAAAGCTCGTGACCGCGCGTCAGACGGAGCCGGGCCGGCAGGCGCCGCTGCTCCGAACGAAACGTCAGAAGGGAAGAGACCTGGTGCGGATCGAGCAGCAGCTCTCCGACCAGTTCGCCGCCGCCGTCGAGATCCGCGTCAAGAAGCGCACGGCCCAAGGTGACGCCGGCGAGATCGCGATCGCCTTCGGGTCCATGGATGAACTGAACGGACTGCTCGCCCGCCTCGGTCACGAGGGTGCCTGACGCGATGTCGATTGCGGCCGTGCATATCCCCGCAATCGGGGGCAGCTCTTTCGCATGGCACGTCAACGCAATCCAAATTCGGCACGTTGCTTGCTAAATCGATCACGCGAACCAGAGCAGCGCCTACAACACCGGTCTTCTCGGCGTTTAGCCTGTGGCACGATGACCGAAGCTTGAGCATCACCTGCTGGTAAAGGAAAGCTCTGATGGCGCCTGCCGGGCTCCATCAGAACTTCCCCGGACGCGGAGGCCCCCGGCCCCGGCGCCTCCTCGTTGCACAGGAGCACAGCATGGATGTCATCAGCAACTTCGCCGCTCGATTCGAACGCAGCCGCGAAGAAGAGCTGTCGATCGAAGAGTACCTCGCGGAGTGCAAGCGCAATCCGCTCGCCTACGCCACCGCAGCGGAGCGGATGCTCAAGGCGATCGGCGAACCGATCATGGTCGACACGCGCAACGACTCGCGCACGTCTCGATTGTTCGCCAACAAGGTCATCAAGATCTACCCGGCCTTCGCCGAGTTCTACGGCATGGAGGACGCCATCGAGCAGGTGGTGAGCTACTTCCGCCACGCGGCCCAGGGGCTCGAGGAGAAGAAGCAGATCCTCTACCTGCTCGGCCCCGTCGGCGGCGGCAAGAGCTCGATCGCCGAGCGCCTGAAGCAGCTGATGGAGCACGTGCCGTTCTACGCGATCAAGGGCTCGCCGGTGAACGAGTCGCCGCTCGGCCTGTTCGACCCGGCCGAGGACGGACCGCTGCTGGAGAAGGAATACGGGATCCCGCAGCGCTACCTCAGCCGCATCCTGAGCCCCTGGGCGGTGAAGCGGCTCGACGAATATGGCGGCGACATCCGCAAGTTCAGGATCGTCAAGCGGCTTCCGAGCGCGCTCAAGCAGATCGGCGTCACCAAGACCGAGCCGGGCGACGAGAACAACC
>JALYQH010000031.1 GCA_030855945.1 Pseudomonadota bacterium
CACCCAGCCCGAGCTGATCGCCGCGCTCCAGGAGGCGGGGGTTGAGCGATTGATCGACGTCAGGGCGGTGCCGCTGTCGCGCAGGCCGGGTTTTTCGAAAAATATCCTTGCCAATGGCCTGGCCGAAGCAGGGATCGAATATGTCCATTTGAAAGCGCTCGGCACCCCGCCCGAGGGGCGCGAGGCAGCGCGCAAGAACCGTCACGCGGAGCTCGAGCGAATCTATTCGGGCCAGCTCGAATTGCCCGAGGCGATCGTCGCGGCGGCGCAGATGCTCGATCTAGCGGCCGAGAAGCCGAGCGCCTTGCTATGCTTCGAGCGCGATCCCTCGGGCTGCCACCGCTCGCTGTTGCTGCGATTGGTGGCGCCCAAGGCCGAGCGGGTCGATTTGTTTCCTTAGACGAACGCTGCATTCGCGCGCTGGTCGGCCAGCCAGCCATTCACCTTGCGGCCAAAGCGCGCGATCATCGCCATGTTGAAGAAGTGCATCCCGCCGAGAACGATCACCGCCAGACCGACCTTGCCGGCGAGGAAGCGCATCGCGCCGCTGACCGTCTGCGGCTCACCGGCATAGCTCAGCGTCAGCGTGATGAATCCGACGTTGATGAGATAGAATCCGACCACGAGCAGGTGGTTGGTCGAGCGCGCCAGTTCGTCATTCTGCCCGAAGCATTGGACGAGGAAGACAATCCCGTTCTTCGACAAGGTGCGCGCTACCCACACCGTGATGGCGAGCGCAATGATGAGATAAAGTGCATAGCTGACTTCGACCATGATGGATTTCCTGTGTTTCGTAGTTTCAGTAAATTGCGAAATCGATAAGCATGTGGAAAGACGATTACGGCGGCATGTCGCGATCCTACTTGCGTTTGGTGGGAATGAAGGCGGCGACCTTACTGCCGAGCTTCATCAAGGTGACGAGAGTCGACTTCGGTAGGCCGCGAACCTGCTCGTACCAGTTGCCGAGCGTGGAAATGAACTCATGCATGCGCGCCACCCGCTCGCGGAGCAGGGGCGGGGCCGTAGCATCCTTGGCCAATCGATCGGCCAGTTCGGCGAGCATGGCGATGGTGGGATCGACTTCGCGCCGCTTGCGCTCGGCAGCGATCCGCATCAGCATTTCCCAAAGGTCGGTCTCGGCGACGAAATGATCGCGCCGGTCGCCCTCGACATGGACCCGGCGAACGATTCCATAGCCTTGTAGTTCGCGCATCGCGGTCGAGACGTTCGAACGGGCATGGCCGAGCGTATCGCTAATCGCTTCGGCGGTGATCGGTTGATCGGATAGATAGAGCAACGCGTGGATTTGCGCGACCGAACGATTCACCCTCCATTGCGAGCCCATCTCGCCCCAATGGAGGATGAAGGCGCGGGCGTCAGGATGATCGGTAAGGCTCATGCATTCCTTCTATTTCTGTAATTCCAGAAATAACGGAACTACGGTAAGCCGTCAAGAACATTCGGCCGCGCCTGGTTTGGGCGCGGCCGGATCCACACATCTTTAAACCGCGGCGGGCTGCTCGGCCTGGGTTTCGCTGATCAGCAATTTCTCAATCGCCGGGATCGGGTGTCCAGTCATTTCCTTGGGGATTTCGCAAACCACCCGGCGCGCCGCTTCCTTGTGCAATTTCTTGCGAAGTTCGCCAAGCGTCTTGGGTGGGGCGATGATCGCAAGCGCTTCAAAGTCATTCGCTAGAGCGCGCTTGTTGACTTCCTCCGCCGCGGAGTGGGCCCAGCGATCCTCTTCGAGCTGGTGGAAATCGGTCTCTTCATAGGCGACGCGGCCGCTATAGTCGGCCGATTGCCCGATCGCTCCCGGAGCGTCGGTTTTCATGTCGCTGTCCTTGGCGTCCTCACGCTCGTCATGCGCTTCGGTGCGCAGGTCGATCTGATTGACGTCCCCCTCGTTGCGAAAGATCAAGGTCTTGCGGCCGTCGGTGACGAGAACGAGCGCGTTGTTGGCAAGCGGCATCTGGGTCTCCTTTTGAGTCTCCATAATCCAACGCCCGCGCTGACCCGCTCGTTCCTCGCTAGGCCTGTTCGCCCGACGCCTCATCACCTCCGACCGTCGCATCGGGAGTCGGGACATGCTCGTCGCCGCCGCCGAGCTCGATCTCCTCTTCCTCGCTCTCGTCGATCCGCGCGACCGAGACGACCTTTTCGTTGGTGCCGATCTTGAAGATGGTCACGCCCTGGGTATTACGGCCGGTGATGCGGATGTCGCCGACCGTGGTCCGGATGACCTTGCCCTGGTCGGTGACCAGCATCAGCGCTTCGCCCGGCTTGACCGGGAAGCTGGCGATCACCCCGCCGTTGCGGTCCGACGTGACGATGTTGGTGATGCCCTGGCCGCCGCGCTTGGTGCGGCGATATTCATAGGTCGACGAGCGCTTGCCATAGCCATTTTCGGTGACGGTCAGCAGGAACTGTTCCTTGTCGGCGATCTCGGCGTAGCGGTCGGCTTCGATCCCCTCGGCGGAGTCGTTGTCGCGCCATAAGGGCGAGCGGAGATAGGCTTCGCGCTCGGCCTGGCTGGTGCCGGCGCGGCGCAGGATCGACATCGAGATAACCTGATCGTCGCCAAGCAGCCGCACGCCGCGCACGCCCATCGACGAGCGCGACTGGAATTCGCGAACGTCGGTCGACAGGAAGCGGATCGCCTTGCCGTTGCGGGTGGCGAGCAGGACGTCATCCTCCTCGGTCAGCAGGTCGACCGCGATCAGGCAGTCGCCGCTGTTCTGATCGACGTCGTCGCCATCATCGCCTTCTTCGCCGTCGTCGGCCGCGCCGAACTTCATCGCGATCTTGCCCGCGGTCGGGATGTTGGTGAAGGCGCCCATCGAATTGCGCCGCACCGTGCCGCGCGCGGTGGCGAACATCAGGTGCAGGTCGCCCCACTCGGCCTCGTCCTGCGGCAGTGCCAGTACTGTCGAGATGGTCTCGCCTTCGGCCAGGGGAAGCAGGTTGATCATCGGCCGGCCGCGCGCCGTCGGTCCGCCCTCCGGCAGCCGCCACACCTTCATCCGGTAGACCCGCCCGGTCGAGGAGAAGAATAGCACCGGATTATGGGTCGAGGTCACGAACAGCGTCGTGACGACATCCTCATCCTTGGTGTTCATCCCGCTACGGCCCTTGCCGCCGCGCTTCTGCTCGCGGAACAAGGTGAGGGGGGTGCGCTTGATGTAGCCGGTCATGGTGACCGTCACCACCATGTCCTCGCGCTCGATCAGATCTTCGTCCTCAAGCCCGTCGAAAGCGGCCGCAATCTCCGACACGCGCGGGGTCGCGAACTCGGCTTCGACGGCACGCAATTCCTCGCTCATCACTTCGTAGAGGCGGACGCGATTGCCAAGGATTTCAAGCAGCTCGCCGATGCTCTTGGCAAGAATTTCGAGCTCGCCGCCGATCTCGTCGCGGCCCAATTGAGTAAGGCGGTGAAGGCGAAGCTCGAGGATTGCCTTCACCTGCTGCTCGCTGAGGCGATAGGTCTCGCCTGCGGCCTGCGCTTCGACTGCCTCGACCAGCTTGATGTAGGGCCGGATTTCGTCGGCGTCCCAGTCGCGGGCGAGCAATTTCTCGCGCGCTTCGGCCGGGCTGGCCGAGCCGCGGATCATCTTGACCACTTCATCGAGGTGGGTGACCGCGACCACCAGCCCGAGCAGGATATGGGCGCGCTCGCGGGCCTTGAGCAGCTCATATTTCGAGCGGCGGGTGATGACCTCCTCGCGAAACCTGACGAACGCCTCGATGATGTCGCGCAACGCGAGCGTTTCCGGGCGGCCGCCGCGAATCGCGAGCATGTTCGCCGGGAAGGAGGATTGCGCCGGGGTGTGGCGCCACAATTGGTTGAGCACGACTTCGGGCGTGGCATCGCGCTTGAGTTCGATGACGATGCGCACGCCGAGCCGGCTCGATTCGTCGCGAATGTCGCTGACGCCTTCGATGCGCTTGTCCTTGGCGGCCTCGGCGATCTTTTCGACGAGCCCGTTCTTGCCGACCTGATAGGGGATCGCGGTGAGGATGATCGAGCGGCGGTCGCCGCGGCTTTCCTCGACATGCGCGCGGCTGCGCATCAGGATCGACCCGCGCCCGGTGGTGTAGGCCGAGCGAATTCCGGCGGTGCCGAGGATGATCGGGGCGGTCGGGAAATCCGGGCCCTTCACAAATTCCATCAGCCCTTCGGAGCTGATCGTGGGATCTTCGATGTAGGCGTGGCAGGCGGCGAGCACTTCGCCGAGATTGTGCGGCGGAATGTTGGTCGCCATGCCGACCGCGATTCCGCCGGCGCCGTTGACCAGCAGGTTGGGGAAGCGCGCGGGAAGCACCTGCGGTTCGCGCTCGCTGGCGTCATAGTTCGGGGTGAAATCGACCGTGTCCTTGTCGATGTCGCCGAGCAGGAAATTGGCCACCTTGGCGAGCCGTGCCTCGGTGTAGCGCATCGCTGCCGGTGGATCGGGGTCCATCGACCCGAAATTGCCCTGGCCGTCGATCAGCGGCACGCGCATCGACCAGTCCTGAGTCATCCGCGCCAGCGCGTCGTAGATCGCCGTATCACCGTGAGGGTGATATTTGCCCATCACGTCGCCGACGATCCGGCTCGACTTGCGGTAGGGCCGGCCGGCGACATAGCCCGCTTCCTGGCAGGCATAGAGAATGCGGCGGTGCACCGGCTTCAGCCCGTCGCGGACGTCTGGCAGCGCGCGGCTGACGATCACCGACATCGCATAATCGAGGTAGCTGGTCTTCATCTCCTCGACGATGGAGATGGGGGCGATATGGCCGTGCATGCTGTCGGCGGGAGGCTGTGTCGCCAAGGAAAAATCCTGCTTTGCTGTCTACGAAACCGGGGTCCGGCGAAGGCCGTCCCGTTGACCTGAACAGCTAGCCGATCCCGACGCCGAGCGCCACCCCCGCGCGCTCGTGCGCACGAGGGTGGCAGGCAGTATTTTCAGCTAGCGTCGACTACATCCACCACTGCCATTCGTTGGTGTCGATCCGGCCGTTCCGATTGCGGTCGGCGCGGGTCCATGCGGATGTGCTCCAATATTCGTCACTGGTTAGATAGCCATCGTTGTCGGCGTCGAAACCGGTCCAGTAATTGGTGCCGTAGGCCGGGTTGTAATAGGCGCTGCGATAGAAGCCGCCGCCCTGATAGCAGGTGTCGAATTCGGCGCGGCTGATGCGGCCGTCGCGGTTGGTGTCCCATTGGCCGTAGCTGCCGGCGCGAAACGCATTCCATTCGTCACTGGTGACGAAGTTGTCATTGTTCATGTCGACATAGCCGTAGGTGCCGCACATGGCGGCGGTCCGTGGGACGACGGTGGCACAGGCCGCCAGAACGGCTGCGCCGCCAAGCACGGTGGTCAGAGCGATTATACGCATCGAGGTTCTCCTTGCGAATCCCCCCGGATGTCCCGCTCGCCCTGTCAGGGCTACTCAATAAACCCCAAAAAGCATGTGGTTGTTCCGTTTTTGTCAAGCGCGAGCCGGCCTTGGCTGCCGGTCTCGCCTGTGCCAGCACGGGACGGTTAACGCGGGGTCCCTTTTCACGGCGCACGCCAGCCCACAGTTGGGACAGCTTTGTTCAGTGGAAAGACCGCGCTTGCGCTTCGACGATCGCCTCAAGACCCTGCTCGATGCCCCGGTCGCCGACGCGCGCGACCGGGCGGTGCGCTGGCGTCAACTGGTCGATCTGCTGTCGCGGACCGGCGGCGATGACAACGGCGAGGTGGCCCAGAAGGCGATCGAGCTGGTGCGCGTCGAGGCGTTCGCCATCGACGAACAGGTGCGCGCGGCGACGGTTCGTGGGATCGCCGGCCGCAGCGTCGGGGCACCGCTGCTGCGCATCCTCGCCGCCCAGCCGGTGCGCATCGCCGCGCCTCTGTTCGCCGGGCTCACGTTGACCCACGACGAGGCCGCGCTGATCCTGGCCGACGCCGATGCCGGAGTGCGCTCGCTAGTCTCGATCGCCTCGCCGCCGGCAGCGCCCGGACATTCCGCGCCCGGACATTCCGCGCCAGAATCAGCTGCCCCTAGAATAGCCGAGCCCCAGGCGCCGTCGATCGGCGACATGGTCGACCGCATCGAGCGGTTGCGGCACCAACGCTCGTTCACTGCACCACCGCCACCGCAGGAACGGCGCGTCGCAAGTGCGGCTCACAGGGTAGGCGGACCTCGCCTCTTCGAGTGGGAAAGCGATGCCTCAGGCCATATCGCCTGGGTCGAGGGCGCCCCGCGCGGGGCGTTGGTCGGGCGTCCGCTCGGCGGCGGCGGGGCTGCGCTGCTCGAACGGCAGGCGGCCTCGCGGATCGAGCAACGCCACCCGTTCGTCGACGTGCCGCTGGCGATCGGAGAGTCACTCGCCGGAGAGTGGAGCGCTACCGGCGTGCCCGCATTCGATCCCGGCAGTGGCCGCTTCCTCGGCTACCGCGGGCTCGCCAAGCGGCTCGACGGCGCGGTGCGCGTGACGTCCGCGCCAGCGCCCGGCAAGGAAACCGACATGGATGCGCTGCGCGAGATGGTCCATGAGATCAAGACGCCGTTGAACGCGATCATCGGTTTCGCGGAAATCATCGACGGCCAATATCTCGGCCCGGCGCATCGCCGCTACCGTGAGCGCGCGGCGCAGATTGTCGGCCAGGCCCGGTTGCTGCTCGACGCGGTCGAGGACCTCGACTTCGCGGCGCGGCTGCGCGCCGAGCGGAGCAAGGCCGGTCCGGGTAGCCGCCTTGCCGACCTTTTCCCGCCAATCGCGGCAGAGCTCGAGCGCTGCATGCAGGATAGCGGCGGAGTGCTCGACGTCGATCTCGACGACCAGCGCCATCGCTGCGCGTTGTCGCCGGCTCTGGCCGAACGGCTGCTTCGGCGGCTCTTGCTGTCGCTGTGCCAGCAGGTCGAGCCTGGCGAGCATTTCCGCGTCGCTGTGTCGCGCGCCGGCGCGTGGTGCGTGCTGATGATCGCCCGCCCGCGCCGCCTTGACGGCCTCGGCGAAACGCAGTTGGTCGATCCCGCGTTCGACCCCAGTGACGAGGCTGACAGCAACGCTATTGGGCTCGGCTTCGCGCTTCGGCTGGTGCGCGGGCTGTCGCGCGTTGCTGGCGGCGACCTCCTCATCGACGATCACCGCATCACGCTGCATTTGCCGGCGCTCGACTGACCGCTCAGGGAGCTCGCCGCGCGTGGTGGGCCCGGAGGGACTCGAACCCCCAAC